>JBMOHG010000186.1:0-6296 GCA_049317965.1 Paludibacter sp. | reverse complement strand
TACGTTGAGCGTGGTAAAAATTGAAGTTTTCATAATGCTGAAATTTTGAATGTGAGTAATAAATATCTTAATTGTTTGTTTGTTTTTCTTGTAAAAATCAGCCAGTTTTTTTTGAGTAAATTTGCTTGAATAATTACGATGCAAACATAATGCATATTTACTATACAATTGATATACAGTAGTTTGTAGCACATATTCAAAGCTTGTAGCAATAATTACAATTCAATAAATTATAGAGTATTTATTGTCGAAAAGTGCTCCAATGAAAGAGTGCGTTTGCGGGCAAGATAAAAATCACATATTGCTGTATACGTGAAAGATAGTGAAATCAGAGAAAATGAAAAATGGAAAGTAGTCTTTTAGTATGTAGCAATGACTATGACATTCTATAAATCCAGATAGTAAATTATTTTCATATTTATTATTTTTAGTAATTAACACAAAAAGAAAGTTGACGAAAAGTTTAATTGAAATATCCAGTTTAATTAATCTTATTTAAACTTACAGCTGAAATTAATAACCTAAATTAAATATTGGGAGTTCAAATAAAATGGTAAAAAGTGGATAAACAGCGATTCAGCACTTTTATTTAGTTTGTGAGGTTGTAAAAATTACTATAGTAAGTAAGAAAATGAATAAATGTTGCCAACAAAGTAGGACATGGCATGATGTATCTCTACAGAAATACATGATATGTCGAAAATAAAAAAAAACGTATCTACATCTTCAAATACATGTTATTATATTTAATAACAATAGATTACGAACAAACATTTCAATTAAATAAAAAATTTACAAATTACAATAATTGGCATTATTTTTGATAAATCTATCACATTAAAATGTATTTTTGCAGTCAATAATTAATTATATATTTTTCATAACACATTTAAAATCGATGAAAACAACTTCTTTGAAATTAGTATCTATTCTCTTGGCATTTAGCATTTTATTGGCAGGTTGTGCTAGTACTACTTTGATACAGTCGTATCCATCGGGTGCAAAAGTTTATATTGATAATCAACCGGTTGGAACAACACCATATTGGTACAGCGATACAAAAATTATGGGAAGTGTTACCAATATAGATTTGGTAAAAGAAGGCTATGAACCTTATTACACTTCACTTTCAAGGACTGAGGATGTCAATATCGGGGCAATAATTGGTGGTTTCTTTTGTTGGGTTCCGTTTTTATGGACTATGCAATATAAGCCAAGCCACAATTATGAATTAGTACCTTTAAGACCACAGCCTCAAAATCCAGAACCTGAACCACAAGCCGAAATACAAAAAAAGATAGAAATACAAACTCCGCCTACCACACAACAGCCAGAACCCAAAGTTGTTTCGGGAAAATTGCAACGATTAAGAGAATTGAAGCAAATGCTTGACGAAAAAATCATTACAGCCCAAGACTTTGAGAAACAAAAACAAAAAATACTGGACGAAAAATAAAATTGTTTTTTTTCGGAAAAACAAATTCTTGTTTTCTAAAAATAAGAAATGAGATTAGGAAAGTGATCCCATCGGATTTATATATTTATAGAAAAAGAGAAAACAATGGATTTACGACCTCTATCGAGGGTTGAATATGGGTATAAATTCACATTTTCTATAAATATGTGATGACTCTGGCATTAATAAAAACCAATTTAGTAGAACTAAAAAGATCATTGTAATAAATTCTAACTATTTAAAGTAGAAGTTGTTTCATAATTTCGTTTCAAAAATTTTCATTTACCTTCCAAGAGCGAAAGAATAGACTTCATAATATCATCATTCAGGTTATTGCAGGCATTTACATTGAATAAATAGTCAAATTATCCACTAGATAGAACAATTAATGAACATACTTATTTGAAATTTGCTATATATTTGCATATTATTAATCTAATAATATGTAAAATGAAAAAAAGCACATTCCTATTTATAGTACTGTTTTTAGTCCACACTTCTTTACTTCACTCACAAACCGAACAATTGTTGGTAGATGAAAACTTCCAAACATGGACTAATGCATCTGCAACTGCAGCAACAACTGTAGTTGCAAAAACTTCTCTGATTACAAACGAACCATTAAATTACTCGCTTTGGGGCATCACAGTTACCAATACTGGTTGGGCAAATGCGGCAGCGCAAACTGCTGCAGTGGCTTCATCAGGCTATTTAAGAATGGCCAAAAACACTGAAATTACCACCGGAACAATGTCTATTGAGCTTTCGCCTTTAAAGTCAATAACTAAAATGTGGTTTGTGGAATGCGCTACCGGTAGTAACCGTGGATTTCAGGTTTGGAAAAAAAATGCAACCGATGCCAATTGGGTAAGTATTCATAACGCTGTGGCTAATCCTGCAGCCGGAATGGCCGTAAATTTAACCCTCAACGATGTAAATGTGGCATTGAAATTTACCAATTTATCAGTGGCAAACTATGCATTTCTCTCTGATCTCAAAATATGGGGAATGGTTTCGGGCGTAGCAATTCCACCGGTAGTAAATAGCATTTCACCAATTCATAATGCAAGTATATCAACTTCGGGAGATGTAACTGTAGTTTATTCTGAAAATGTAACACGCGGAACAGGTAGTATCACTATGGGAGGTGTGGCAATTCCCGAATCGGACATAATAATTAATAACGCAACAGTGACCATACATTATGCCGGTTTAAACACTGACAGTTCATACGAATTAGTAATTCCTGCCGGTTCGTTTATAAATGCCGTTGGAACACCAACAGCTACAGATACAAAAGCCACTTATAAAACTCCTGACACTATTGTTCCCACGCTTTCAAAATTATCAATTTCAAACGGTGCAACGTTGCCAGTAAATGGATTTATTTCGATTGTTATGAGCGAACCTTGCAAAGCTGGAAGTGCAACCATAAGTTTAGGTTCAAAGTCAATAACGGCGGGTGTTTCAGGCTCTAACAGCAACTTATTATATATCAATTATAGCGGATTAGCATTCGATACCGATTATACAGTTACCATTCCGTCCCAAGCGATTACTGATTTATCTGACAACAGTTATTCAGGTACAAGTTTTACTTTTCATACCGAAGTGGATGGCAAAGGAACTCAACTACTAAGCTTTACACCTGATGCAACTACATTTCCGGCAGCAAGTTCGGGAACTGTAACACAAACGGTGAATGGTTATGCAATTGATTTCGGAGGTGTGGCAAGTGCCGGTGCAAGAAGTTCATCACCATACACTTATTCATTAAAGTGTAATTATGTTCAGTTGCCCCAACTACCTTCTATTGGTGAATTAAGTTTTTATATTCAGTGCGGTGGTGGTTCAGTACCTCAGGAATTTTATATTCAAAAACTTGCTGCCGATGGCGTAACATGGAACACTATAGAGACCATAATTCTAGGCACAAATGACAAAAATTCGATTAAATCAGCCGCTGCACAATCATCGGTACCTACCACTTTACGACTTATGTATAATGGCGTTCAATTGTGGTTTTACAATATTGATATTTATGCTTATGCCAATAATATTCCGGTTGATGATGGTCAAATACCAAGTGTAATCTCAACCACTCCAACAGCTTCTGCAGCGGATGTTGTTATCAATGGGAATTTAAAATTGACTTACAGCGAAAATGTAGTTTTGGGAAATGGGAATATTACCCTCGACGGGAAAACGCTGACTCCAAGTGTGATTGGCAAAAATATTACATTGGCTTATACCAATCTGAAATATGCTACCACTTACACACTCAATATTGCTGCAGGCGCATTTAAAGACATGTTTAATAATCCATGTAATGCATTTTCGTTGAGTTTCACTACCAAAACAAAACCGGCAGTTACGCCAAAACTATTTAATTTTGTAGTAGCACTAGATGGTTCGGGAAATGGAACTACCATCCAGTCGGCATTTGATGCAGTTCCGTTGAATAATGCATCGAACTATATTATTTTTGTAAAAAATGGCATTTACAATGAATATCCTACTTTAGCCGACACCAAAAATCAGGTAAGTCTTATTGGCCAAAGTCTTGAAGGAGTTGTAATTAGTGGAAATCGCAGAAGTGGTACCGGTGGTTATTCTACATCCACATGTCAAACAGTTGAAATTATGGCAGATAATTTCTATTGCGAAAACATTACAATGCAAAATACAGCCGGTGTTGATGCCGGCCAAGCGGTGGCACTGAAGGTTTATGGTGATAAAGCTGTATTTAAAAACGTAAAACTTATTGGTTATCAAGATACGCATCTTACATCAAATGCAGGAACCGACCGTCAGTATTATTTGAATTGTGAAATTCGCGGTTCAGTAGATTTCATATTCGGAAACGGTGTTTGTTTCTTTGATAATTGTTTGATATACATACAGGACAGATCGACAGCCAATGTAATTTGTGCACCTTCAACGACTACAGGAAATGCTTATGGCTATGTTTTCAGTAATTGTACCATCGATGGAGCCAGTTCACAAGATGGAATTTACAATTTGGGCAGACCATGGCAAAATTCACCACGGGCAGTTTATCTTAACACAAAAATGAATATTCTTGCTTCGTCAGGTGGTTGGATTAATATGAGTACAATTCCGGCACTTTTCGCCGAATATGGAACAGTAAATGCCGCCAACAATCCGGTAGTTTTGTCAAGTAGGAATACTGCATTTTCATATACCGATGCAAGTAGTAATATCATTACAGGCAATAGTCCAACAGCAGTATTAACTCAATCTGAGGCATCAAATTACACATTATCCAATGTTGTGGCCGGTGCAGATGCTTGGGATGCAACATTAAAACCTCAAACAACAGCTTCACCTTCTAACCTTATTCTAAGTTCAAATAACTTGAATTGGAATGTAGTGGAAGGTGCAATTTCATATATAATTATGAAAGATGGACTAGTGAATACTTTTACCACTGCTACAACAATTCCAGTAACAAATGGATTATATGACGTAATTGCAGTTTCGGAATTTGGTGCTTTGAGCTCAAAAGCAAGCATACAAATATCAGGACTTGTAAGTGTTTTGGAAGTAAGAAATGAAATACTTCCATCCTTGAAGTCAAATATTATTATCGAATCTTTAAATATAAATAATTCAGAATTAATAAAATCGATAGACATATTGAGTATTAATGGTCAAATTTTGAAACAGTTTTCAGGCAAAATACCCACTATCTCTGTGTCGGATTTAAAAACGGGGTTATATCTTGTAAATTTCCATCTAGCTAATAATAAGCAAATTACAAACAGAGTGATTAAAATGAAATTGTAGGCTTTATTGCAGTTAGGAAAGCAGTTTTTTCGAATCAATCTATAAACTACTTAAATAAAATATAGACAAAATAAGTACAAAAAACACAAATGAAAAAGAGAAAAATTGAAATGAAAGACTTATTGTTTTTAGGAATAGTCATTGTACCGTTTATATTATTTATAATACTTGCAAACACCTGATAAAATAGATTTCAGTCTACTAAGGAACACAAATAATAATTTATATAATTTGTTATCAGGCATTTGCAAAATTCGGGTAGAAATATAAAATTTCAAGTATTTGCAATTAAGTCAATTTTTCCACTGTTTTATGTCAATTATTACACATATAAAATAAAACTATTCAATACTTTTGTTCCGTAAACTTGAAAAACAAACAATCTAATACATGATTAAAAAATGAAAGAAGTAAAACAACTAAAAAAGCAGAATTTACATCGGTTGATGCTTGCTTTTCTGGCAACTATTTTTACCTTTGGTATTGTAAATGCACAGACAAAATTAATTACCGGTATTGTTAAAGATTCATCCGGCGAAACAATTATTGGTGCATCAGTTTTAGTAAAAGGAACTAATGTTGGAACAATAACAGATATTAATGGTAAATTTAAAATCAATGCACCTATCAATGGAAAAACTCTTGTAGTTTCGTATATTGGAATGGAGAAGAATGAAGTTCCAATTAGAGGTGAAATCACGAATATTACTTTACAAAACATTGATAAATCGTTGGACGAAGTAGTGGTTATTGGATATGGAACTCAGAAAAAAAGAGACTTAACAGGTTCAGTTGCTTCTGTTGGAGAAAAAGCCATGCGGGATATTCCTGTTTCTACGGCTGCTGAAGCATTAACTGGCAAACTTACCGGAGTACAGGTTACAACAACCGAAGGTTCGCCCGATGCAGAAATAAAAATCCGTGTACGTGGTGGTGGATCTATAACTCAAAGTAATGCACCGCTTTACATTGTTGATGGTTTTGCAAAAGACGACATTAAAGACATTGCACCTTCCGAAATTTCAACTAT
>JBMOHG010000185.1:0-6303 GCA_049317965.1 Paludibacter sp. | reverse complement strand
ATCAAAAATTTTCCGCATCAACATCAACCACTATATTCTCAACAATTTTATTGCGTGCTCCGGTATGGAATCTGCTTTCTTTTTTATTGATAATCAGCGTTGAAGGTATATTGTTTAATTCTTTTTTATCCGATACCGACAATATATTCCATGCCTGATAACTGATTAGCATAAAGCTGTATTTCGAAAGTAAACCGGAATTAAAGCGTGATTGTTTGATATATTTGATAGAGTTCGGAAACTGTTCTTTTAAATCATCTATTGACTTTTTAATTTTCTCATAAGTGTCTGCAACTTTATTCACATCCAGAATCTGAATAGTAACTTCCGAATTATTTTTCAACAAACGACGGGCGTATCGCAACAAGAAATCATCCGTCTCACCATACAACATTACCAATGTAGTATTTATAGTAGTAAAACCACGATTTACGAAAATACCGACACTACAATTACTATGCTCAACAAAATAGCGGGTTTTGTCTTTTATCAATGTTCCGGGATAGAAAAAAGCCTGCTCTTTCGAAACTCTGTTTATTATCTTATTGAGCCACTTTATATTTCCAAAAATGGTGCTTTCTTTGAAAAACGGTATGCCCGACAATGAAACACCTGCCCCAACCAAAAGAAAGTCGAAGTTGTTGTAATTCACTGATTTCACAATGCCTAATTCAATATTATCTGTCACTTTGTACTCAGTCTCAATTGGCAAATTAAGTAAACTAGCTTCATCTTTTACTCCTCTAAAACTTTCGACTGAATATTGTTCGCCATAAATTGGGTTGGTATCTGTACCCGGCGTAATGTGCAGAACAGTAACCGCTAAGCTATTTTTCGTTCCATCGAGCACTGTTTTTGCAACATTGAGTAAAGCTTTACCATTTTCGGGATTTCCTGAAGCAATCAATGCTTTAAAAATTCCCTGAGCTTGCTGGATAATATATTCCTTTTCAATATCTTTTTCAGGGAAAAGTCTATTGATTATGGATAATGCAGGAGTTGTCATAAATGTGGTTACCAAAGCCATTATCACCAACATAACGAAAATTGAAGGTGGCAAAATGCCCATTTCGTAACCGATATTCAGTACAATAAGTTCCATCAAACCGCGGGTATTCATTAACACACCAATAGAAAGACTATCGCGCCACGATTCACCGAGAATTTTAGCTGTAAATGCCCCTCCCACAAATTTTCCGGTTACGGCCACCAAAATAAAAATGCCACAAATTGTCCACAAATAAGGTGTATTGAGCAACCCTATTTCGGTACGAAGTCCGGTAAAAACGAAAAACAAGGGAAGAAGCAAAGTTACCGAAACATCCTCAATTTTCTCGATAATCATTTTTCGGAAATTAGGAAGTGGTGGCATTACTACACCTGCCAAAAACGCACCAAACAATGCATGAATACCAATTACCTGAGTGGTAAAAGCGGAGAGTATTAAGGTTAAAAGAAGAAATGCAACGATACTTTTATTCAATACTTCGCTGTTATGATAGATTTCGCCTATTCGTTTTAAAAAAGGACGAACCACTCCAAGCATAACAATCACATATAAAATCGAAAAACCAATTGTATAAAGCGAACTAATAAAACTGCCGGTTTTGGCAATCGCAATTACTGCTGCTAGTATGCACCATGCCGTCACATCGTCGTTAGCAGCACTGGCAATTACCATTGTTCCCAAATGAGTTTTTGATAAACCTTTTTCCTGCACAATACGCGCCAAAACCGGGAAGGCAGTGATACTCATTGAGATACCAATAAATAGGGCAAACGACAAAAAATCAGTATGTGAGGCAGCAAATTCTTCGTAAACAAAATAAGCAAGCAACATCCCCAAGAAATATGGAATCAGAATACTTGCATGACTAATTACATAAGTTACACCAATTTTTTGCTTTAAAGCACCCACATTTAATTCCATCCCGATGGTAAACATAAACAAAATAAGTCCTACCTGACTTAAAATATAAAGGTTTCCAAGTGATTTGGCCGCAAATAAAAAATTAAAAGCGTCGGGATAAAAATAGCCCAAAAGTGAAGGTCCGAGAACAATACCGGCAAGTATTTCGCCAATAACGGTTGGCTGTCCCATTTTGGCAAATACAAAACCGAAAATACGAGAAACGATAAGGATCGAAATTATTTGGAGCAACAACATTGCTGCTGGTTCACTCATGTTGCTTAAAAGCGACTGTTCAAATATTTTAAAATTGTCAACAGTAAGATGTTGTGTCGTTTGCACAAGTTTTTTTCCAACAAGACCTAATGTACTTAACGAATCTGCTTTTTGAAATAAAATGTATGTAAATATGCAAAACAAAATCAACATCAAACCATAAAAAAACCAAGTCTTGAAATGTGTGTTTTTCATTAGATTATATTTTTTAACCGCTTGCCGGAAAGTTTATTTCTGTTTTAGAAAAAAAACGAAATTTTAAATTGACTGAAAAAAGGATTTTAAATATTCCAATTTTCTAACCAAATATCGCCGCAAAGATAGTGTTTTTTTGAGTTTTAAAAAACTTGTTCAATAAAGAAGTATTTTCATTTTAACGTTGAACAAAACCTTTTTTGTGTATGTGCGTTTTAATGTTTAATTTTGTGAGCATTTTGCTGTTAAGTTATTAAAAAATTTAGTTTAAAAAAAATAGAAATGGAAGAAGGAATTTGGTATTGGGTTGGTTTTATAGTATTTGTATTGATAATGTTACTCCTCGATTTGGGTGTATTTCACAAAAAAGATACTGTCATGAAAGTGAAAGTTGCACTTGGGTGGAGTATTTTTTGGATTACACTTGCAATGATATTTAATGCTGGTGTATATTATTTTATCGATCACACCAAAGCTATTGAGTTTTTCACGGGTTATTTACTCGAAAAGTCATTAAGTGTCGATAATTTATTTGTGTTTATTCTGATATTTGGTTTTTTCAAAATTGAACCAAAATATCAACATAAAGTGTTGTTCTGGGGCATCATTGGAGCATTAATCATGCGAGCCATCTTTATTTTTGCGGGAGTTGCACTTATCGAACGATTTGCATGGATTATGTATGTTTTTGGTGCATTCTTGATTTATACGGGTATTCACATGCTTTTCGAGAAAAAAGATGGTGAAGATTTTGACCCAAATAAGAACATTGTCATTAAATTGTTTCGGAAACTTATGCCTGTAACACACGATCTGACAGTACCACACTTTTTTGTTAGAAAAAACAAGGTTTTACACGCAACACCCTTTTTTATTGCGTTATTATTAATTGAAGCCTCCGATGTTATTTTTGCAATAGATTCAATTCCTGCAGTTTTATCTGTTTCCAAAGATCCATTTATTGTGTTTACATCCAACATATTTGCTATACTTGGATTACGGTCGCTTTATTTTGCTTTAAGCGGTATTCTCGAGTATTTCCATTATTTGAAATATGCATTAGCCGGTATTTTGACTTTTATCGGGATTAAAATGTGTTGGAACGAGTTTGCTGTTGAACATGGTTATGATGCCTTTAAAATTTCAAATTTCACGTCATTAGGAGTAATTGTTTCTTTCCTTGCTGCATCTATCCTTTTGTCTATTGTGGTGAAGAAAAGACAAGAACAAAAATTGAAAAACACATTAAAATAATCCAGTAAAACAGTTTGTTTACTCCTAATAAATCACTGAATGAAATCCGCTTACCGACTGTTTATTTGTTTTGTGTTTTTGTCATTATCTTGTTTTTCTTATTCTGCTACCAATGACATTTCAGAATTTCAACAAGGTGTTTTTAGTAAATTTTTAAAGCAATGGAAAGGAAATCCGCAAGAAAAAGTTTACCTGCAAACAGATAAACCATATTACAGTGCGGGCGAGGATTTGTGGTTTAAAGCTTATTTGGTGGATGCTACAACGCATTTACCAAATTCTATCAGCAGATTTATTTATGTTGAATTGACCGATAAATCAGATTCTGTGATTTATCGGGTGAAAATACGAAAGGACTCACTTGGATTTGATGGATTCATAAAACTTAAACCCGAACTTCCAGTCGGTTATTATACACTTCGTGCCTACACTTATTGGATGCAGAACGCTCCAAGTGAATTCTTTTTCAACAAAAGAATTTACATTGGCAATAATATTGATGACCGCATTCAAAGTCAAATTTCTTACCAAAAGCCGGTTAACGGTAAAATTCCAGTCACCATTACATTAACTAATTCCAGTCAGAAACCCATTTCGGGACAGAAAGTACTGATAAATCAAATATGGAATAATGCTCCCAAAAAGAAAATAACGTTGCTTTCGGATAAAGATGGGAAAATAAGTTGGCAATTCTCAATTGACTCAACCGATTTCACAAAAAAAAGCATCGAAATGTTGATTGAAGAAGGTGAATACAAGTGCAAAAACAAATTCATTCTTCCCAATTTCAATACAGATTTCGATATGCAATTCTTCCCCGAAAGCGGTATTTTGTTGACAAATAATTTGCAAACAGTAGCATTCAAAGCCATTGGAACTGATGGGTTATCGGTAGAAGTGACCGGGAAAATATTCACCAATACCAATGAAGAAGTTACTGAGTTTTCGTCCATGAATAAAGGAATGGGTAAGTTTATTTTAGCCACCCAACCCAACGAAAGTTATTATGCTATTGTGAAATCATCCAATGGACTTGAAAAACGATTCAATCTACCTCCATCACAAGCCGAAGGATTAACGCTTCGTCTTGCTTATAACAAAGATAAAATTCTCTACGAAATTGTAAATCAGACCACTTTACCTGTCAATTCGCTTTTTATGCTCATTCATGCACGTGGTAAAGTTTTGTTAATTGAGCCGCTTAAATCATTGGTAGGTAGAATTTCGAGTTCTTTGCTTCCCGAGGGTATTTTATCATTTACCATAATTGATAGTCTGGGAAACAAGTATTGCGAACGGCTTAGCTTTATGAAGCACACTGCGCAACCAAATATCAATATGCTAACCGACAAACAAACATATAACAAACGCGAGTTGGTGAATATGAGTTTGAAAATAAATTCAGCACTTGGTACACCTGCTACCGGTAATTTCTCAATTAGTGTAACCGATAATCAAACTGTAAAAATAGATTCGTTAAGCGATAATATAATCAGTAATTTGTGGCTTACTTCCGACATTAAAGGTTACGTTGAAGATCCTGCATCATATTTTACCGATAACAGTGTAATGACACGCGAAAAATTGGATGTGTTAATGTTGACCCAGGGATGGCGAAGATTTGAAATTGAGAATGTACTGAAAGGAAAATTCAAACAACCCGTCTATTACATGGAAGCGGGTCAGGCATTGTCGGGCAAAGTGAGTAATATTCTTGAAAAACCTTCGAAAAACTGCGATATTATTATGCTTTCACCTTACAAATCGATGATAAGAATGGTGAAAACTGATAGTCTGGGCCGGTATTTGATTAGCGGAATAGAATTTCCCGACAGCACTTCATTTATTCTGAAAGCAAAAAAAAGAAAAAGCCTGACAGATGTTGAAATAATACCTGATGCCGATGAATTTCCAAGATTCAAGAACTTCATACCAAGTCCTCGGGTTGAAACAACAGCTGCTCCAATTGAATATTTCCGTCAGACTAAAGATAAGTATTATTATGAAGGTGGTATTCGGGTTGTGAGCTTAGGTGAAGTTACTGTAACTGCCGAAAAAAAGAAAAAAGAATCGGACACTAATTATTATTCGGGGTTGGCTGATTCTCAAATTACTTCCGAAAGTTTGGAAAGGTTTTCAAGTATGTCATTACTTACAATACTTTCTACAATTACAGGTGTAAATGTAATGGGCGATCAGATTTCAATACGAGGTAGTCAGGGGCAACCAATGCTGATGATTGATAATATAGAAACAGAAACAACTGAAGAATTATCATATCTTACAGGCAACGATGTGGAAGAAATATCGGTATTTAAAGGTGCAAGTGCTGCTATTTTTGGCGTGCGAGGCGGTAATGGTGTGATTGCTATTACTTTGAAAAAAGGAGTTGTTTCCAAAGCCGGTGTTCCAATAAGTTTGGCAAGTATAGTACCACTCGGCTACCAAAAACCAAATAAATTCTATGTTCCCAAATACGAAATTGATAGCGTTCTTCAAGATTCTAAACCCGATCTTCGTACCACTATTTATTGGAACCCAAAACTAATTAGCGATAGTACCGGAATGGTAAATTTTAAATTTTATACGGCCGACAAAGCAAATAATTATTCTGTTATTATTGAAGGCATTAGCAATGAAGGCGAAATATACAGATACCAGGGAATAAT
>JBMOHG010000184.1:0-6322 GCA_049317965.1 Paludibacter sp. | reverse complement strand
TTGATAATTTGACAATTTGAAAATGAAATGAATCATTGATTTATAATAATAATTTGTATTGAACCCGTGCAGTATTCTCTGAATTTCAAAATTACCACACTCACATTTCATTCAGGCCTTTTCAATTTAAATCTACGTGGGATTACCACCAATTTATTTATTGATACTGATTGCATTATTTTAGCACTTATAACTCATATAAATCATAGATATAATGCCTTTAAATAATTGTGTAAGTAATTTCCTATAATTTATATTATGTAAAATAGAAAATGTCAGAAATGCCTAACCCCTGTTAGATGAATCAAATTATCAATTATCTAGAAATAAAAAAGCCACAATACATTTATCGTGGCTTTTAAATAAATATTATTGATGTGTCTTAAAGCCCCTTTAGGGGTTTGGGGTTCTCTTTATTTAGGTGTTTGAGGTTTTAATTCTAAATACAATTCTTCTAATTGTGCCGGATCTAATTCTGCCGGTGCATCCATCATTACGTCGCGCCCTGAGTTATTTTTCGGAAAAGCAATGCAATCGCGAATACTATCCAGTCCTGCAAAAAGAGAAACCAACCTATCTAGTCCAAAGGCTAACCCACCATGTGGTGGCGCACCATATTGGAAAGCACTCATAAGGAATCCAAACTGAGCTTCGGCCTTTTCGGGCGTAAATCCAAGGTGATGGAACATCTCTTGTTGTACAGTACGGTCGTGTATACGTATAGAACCCCCCCCTAATTCAACACCATTTACAACCATATCGTAGGCATTGGAACGAACTGCTCCTTTGTCGGTTTTCAGCAATGGTAGATCTTCCAACATTGGTGATGTAAATGGGTGGTGCATAGCATAATAACGGTCAGTTTCTTCGTCGTATTCAAACAATGGAAAGTCAATTATCCAGAGTGGGGCAAATACATTTTTATCACGAAGACCCATTCTTTCTCCCATTTCAAGGCGTAATTCGCACAATGCTTTTTGAGTTTTGCGTTTCTCGCCTGCCAGTATAAGAATTAAGTCGCCTGGTTGTGCATTAAATATTGCTGCTATGGTTTTTAAGTCGTCCGAATTATAGAATTTATCAACAGATGACTTGAAACTTCCGTCAGCTTCACATCGGATATACACCAGCCCCTTCGCTCCTATTTGTGGTTTCTTAACAAAATCAGTCAATTCGTCTAATTGTTTGCGGGTATAACCTGCACAACCTTGCGCACAAATTCCTCCCACATATTGAGCACTATCAAATACTACAAAATCATGTCCAGAAACAGCTTCTTTCAACTCTACAAACTTCATTTCGAAACGAATATCAGGTTTGTCAGAACCGTAGTACTTCATACCGTCTGCCCATGTCATTCTTGGGAATTGTTCTGTAAAATCAATGTTCTTTACAAATTTGAATAGATGCTTCACCATTCCTTCAAATATCTGCAACACATCTTCTTGTTCAACAAAAGCCATTTCGCAGTCAATTTGCGTAAATTCCGGTTGACGGTCTGCACGTAAATCTTCATCTCTAAAGCATTTAACTATCTGAAAATAACGGTCAAAGCCCGAAACCATTAACAATTGTTTGAATAATTGTGGCGATTGTGGTAAAGCGTAGAATTGTCCGGGATTCATACGTGATGGAACAACAAAGTCACGTGCTCCTTCTGGCGTAGAACCTATCAGTACAGGTGTTTCCACTTCCAGAAAGTTCATTTTATCCAAATATCGGCGTGTTTCAAATGCCATAGCATGGCGTAATTCGAGATTTTGACGTACTGCATTGCGGCGTAAGTCTAAATATCTGTATTTCATGCGGATATCATCCCCACCGTCTGTATTATCATCGATTGTAAATGGTGGCGTTTTCGATTCGTTGAGTATATTTAACTGCGAAACAAGAATTTCGATATCACCTGTTTCCATATTCGCGTTCTTATTACTGCGTTCGGCCACTTCACCCGTTACCTGAATCACATATTCGCGTCCAAGTTTATTGGCAAGTTCCCATAATTCAGCATTAATATCCTGATTCAATACCAGCTGTGTGATACCATAGCGGTCACGAATATCCACAAAGGTCATACCGCCCATTCTGCGTGTACGTTGTACCCAACCGGCCAATGTAGTTTGTTGTCCTACATTTGCAATACGTAATTCGCCGCAAGTGTGTGTTCTAAACATAATCTATATACTTAATAATGAACAATTAATAGGAAATAATTATTCTGTTACTGTTTTAAATTTTAGTAAAGCAAAAGTACAAAAAAAACCTTACATTAAAAGCGCTAAAATAAAAAAGATGCAAAGAACATGATCTTTACATCTTTAATTTAAAAAATTGATTATTATAATTAAATCTCCTACTCATTAGAGAATAAGCAGTTTGTTAATTTCTTGTTTTAATTTTGGTAAATGGTTAATAATAATACTCCAAATGAAATCATCGGAAATACTATCGTAACCATGTGCTATTCTATTACGAGTTCCAATAATTTGTTTAGCATTATCTATTTTGAAGTTACTATCTTTTTTGAGAATTCGATTTACAGCCTCACCAATTATTTCAATATCTCTTTCTACAGCACGTTTTGTTTTTATATCATTTCTATAAAACTCAAATAATCTTTGATTTTCAGCGAAATAACTATCAATTTCATCTATCGATTGTAATATATCGTATAACCATGTCTTTATCTCTTTATCCATATATAAGCTGTTTTGTAGAATCTATTGATTGTTTTAGATATGGATTTTTAATTGCTTTTTCTTCTAATAAATCAACATCTCTATTAAAAACATTTTCTAAAGCAGTCTTTAAATCAAAATAATTATCAGCATATTTATACAAATCAATATCTTCAAAATCAACAATAATATCAATGTCACTCTTTTTATTGAATTTGCTTGTTAAAACTGATCCAAATACAAATAATTGTTTAACACTGTATTCTTTACACAGTGAATTAATCTTGTCAATATTTTTATCAATTAATCGCATAAAACTTTTTAAATCAGCATAAATTAAAAAACAAAAGTACAAAAAAAACCTTATAGTAAAAGCGCTAAAATAAAAAAGATGCAAAGAACATGATCTTTACATCTTTAATTTAAAAAATTGATTATTCTGACCCCCAAACACACCAGCTAACATAGCTTTTGGTTTGTATTGATTATATTAATTGTTATAATTAATTATATTTTTAAAATACTGCGTCTTAAGCCCCCTTTAGGGGGTTGGGGGCTTTGGTTTATAGAAGAATTGCTTCGGGATATACTTTCTTGATAAGTCCTTTCAATACATCACCCGGACCTAGTTCAGCAAACTCAGTTGCACCATCAGTTACCATGTTTTTTACAGTTTGAGTCCAACGAACTGGAGCTGTAAGCTGTGCAATCAGGTTTTCTTTGATGGCATTTGGGTCAGTTTGTGGATATGCATTAACGTTCTGATAAACAGGACATATTGGGGTGCTAATGGTGGTATCATTTATTGCTGCCTGTAGCTCTTCGCTGGCTGGTTGCATTAATGGTGAATGGAATGCACCACCTACACTTAATTTCAATGCACGCTTTGCTCCTTTTTCTTTTAATAACACACAAGCAGTGTCAATTCCTTGTATCGAACCCGAAATTACTATCTGTCCGGGGCAATTATAATTGGCAGGTACAACAATACTATCCTTTATTGATTCGCAAACTTCTTCTACAGCTTCATCATCCAGACCAAGAACAGCTGCCATTGTTGATTCTTCCATTTCACAAGCTTTCTGCATGGCCATAGCACGTGCATAAACCAATCTTAAACCATCTTCGAAAGTAAGTGCTTTTGCTGCTACTAATGCTGAGAACTCACCCAATGAGTGTCCTGCAACCATATCAGGTTTAAATTCATCACCCAAAACAATGGCAGAAATTACTGATTGAAGAAAAATAGCCGGTTGGGTAACTTTTGTTTGACGTAAATCTTCTGGAGTTCCTTCAAACATTAAATCGGTAATACGAAATCCTAAAATTTCATTTGCTTTTTCAAAATACTCTTTTGCCAATGGTGAGTTGTCGTACAAATCTTTGCCCATACCTACAAACTGAGCACCTTGACCGGGAAAAACATAAGCTTTCATGTAACAATTTTTTTAGTTCCTAATTGAATAATTTCTTATTTTATTATTGTAATATGCTGATAAATAAACTTATAAGTGATATAACTCTGATTTTTATGATTTGAAACGGAGTGCAAAGATAATAAAAAGAGATGAAATAGAATAAGTGCGAAGAACTATCAACTATTTCTTTACTATTATAAAATAGTTTAAGATTGACGATGGTAATTTCACATCCCCGCAATTTATCCCGTTTTTCACGGGAGGGGCTTGGGGCGGGCAAACATCAATTTTTAACCGCCTCTAAATCCCTTAAAGGGGACTTGAAGTTACAACTATTATATAAATCTTCGACTTTTGCAATTCATTTTTAATTAAGTAATGTAGTACTATCAACTCAACTTTTCCATTGCCAACCATAACTTATCATCAACTGGTACCGGAGCAATCAGTTTGATAAGTTCCTTCGAAACCGGATGGATAAACTCCACAGAACGAGCATGTAAACTAATACCACCGTTGGGATTGGAGCGTGCAAAACCATATTTTAAATCGCCTTTAATTGGACAGCCCATTTTTGCTAACTGACAACGAATTTGATGATGACGACCTGTTTCAAGATGAACTTCCAATAAATAATATGCATCTGAATTTGCAATTAATTTATAACTTAATGCAGCTTTTTTTGCGTCCGACCTTTCTTTATCGTAAGCTACTGATTTGTTTTGCTTTTCGTTTCTGGTTAAATAATGCTCAAGTCTGCCTTCTATTTGTTCGGGTTTCTCTTTTACAATAGCCCAATATGTTTTTTTAATTTCCTGATTACGAAACATTTCATTCATTCTGGTCAAAGCCTTGCTTGTTTTTGCAAAAAGCACAACCCCACTCACCGGCCTGTCGAGCCTATGGGTAACACCTAAAAAAACTTCACCAGGTTTGTTGTATTTTTCTTTCAGATAGAGTTTTATTGTTTCTGAAAGTGGTTGATCTCCGGTTTTATCACCTTGTACAATTTCAGAAGAACTTTTATTGACGGCAATAATGTGGTTATCTTCGTAAAGAACAGTCATAATTCTTTAATGTGAGTTTATGATAAAATGTTATTATCATTTTTAATTCTTCAATTCTTTCATTTTCAAATCTTCAAATTTTCAAACAATTCCTCTTTGTCTTACCGCTTCATAAATCAAAATACCTGCAGCAACAGAAACATTGAGCGAATCTATACTTCCCAATAAAGGTATTTTTACCATATCGTCACAAATTCGTAAATGTTCAGGTGCAACACCTTCATCTTCAGCACCCATTATTATGGCCACTGGCTCTGTCATACTAATATCGGTATAATTCTGATTTGCTTTTTCGGTAGCAGCTACTATTTTAATTCCTGAAGAGGCTAGGAATTTTAGAACACTGGTTAAACTGGCTTCACGACAAACCGGGATAGATAATAATGCACCCGCAGAAGTTTTTACGGCATCAGCATTAATGGCAGCACCACCTTTTGTTGGAATAACAATGGCATCAACACCTGCACATTCGCATGTACGGGCTATTGCACCAAAGTTTCGAACATCAGTCACACCATCTAACACAACAATAAATGGCATTCGGCCTTCTTCATATATGGTTGGAATAATATCTTCGATGCGTTGATAGGTTACTGCTGAAATAAAGGCAATAACTCCCTGATGATTTTTCGTGGTAATTTTATTCAGTTTTTCAATTGGCACTTTTTGAATTGGAACTTCCAGCCCGTTTAAAGTATTGAATAGTTCACGCGCCAATTCACTGGTCATATCTCTACGCATCAATATCTTATCAATCTCTTTTCCTGCCTGAATGGCTTCGATTACAGCTCTTATACCGAAAATCATATCCTTTTCAGGACGTTGCTTGCTGTTATAATTTATCATCATAATATTAGTTGTATTTATTGCTTCGTGTTATTTGTTCCAGTTCTGTTATTTTCATTTCCCGCTCAAATGAGAAAGTTTTATCTTTTTCGTTTAATATATAATACATTTGCAATGCTTTAGCATAAAAACTATTGGCATTTTCAATTTTATTGGCCAAATGATATGACTCTGCAGTTTCATTTGCCAACTGTGCAAGTACCTCTAAATAAGAAGAATTATAATTTTCTTTACGAATAATTTCCACAAACTTTCCGATTGGCATTATGTTTAATTCTTCTGCATCGAAATCCAATAATTCTTTGTAAGTTTC
>JBMOHG010000183.1:0-6326 GCA_049317965.1 Paludibacter sp. | reverse complement strand
TTTTTGGGCTGTAGCAAAAAAGTAAAAGCCTGTCCGGCTTGAGGACAATAAAAAAAAATCGGACAACAATATTAAATTATATCAAACTTACATTGGTATTAAAAATGTTGATTTTATACTACAAAAAAAATTAAAAGTTCCATTTTATCTACATATAGTTCTTTTCAATTATCTTTGTTCAAGCATTTTTAATTTAATCCCATTTTATATGCAAAAAATCAGTCTGATTTCGTTAATTATTTTTAGTTGTCTCTTCAACTCTATTGCTCAAAACTACACCATTAGTGGTTATATTACTGATGTAAAAAGCGGAGAATCACTAATTAGTTCGTCAATTTACGATTCCAATTCAAACAAAGGAAACGTAAGTAATGCGTATGGATTTTACTCCTTATCGTTACCAAAAGGAAATGTTGAACTTCAATATTCTTATGTTGGTTATGTGAATCAAAATCGAATTTTCAGATTAACAAAAGATACAGTTATCAATATTCGGCTGAATCAATCGAACGAACTTAATGAAGTTACAATCTACGGAAAACGCAAAGAATTAGGTGTTCAAAGTTCTCAAATGAGTGCGATAAATGTTCCTATCAGCCAAATTAAAACTGTTCCAAGCCTATTTGGCGAAACAGATGTAATCAAGGCCTTGCAATTGCTTCCCGGTGTAAAATCAGGAACCGAAGGGTCGGCAGGTATGTATGTGCGTGGTGGCGGTCCAGATGAAAATTTATTAATGTTGGATGGAATTCCAATTTACAATATCAATCACATGTTTGGATTTTTCTCAGTATTTAACGCTGATGCCATTAAGAATGTAACTTTATACAAAGGAAGTTTTCCTGCTCGTTTTGGTGGTCGACTTTCGTCGGTAATTGATATCAGAATGAAAGATGGTGACGACAAAAAATATCATGGAAATGTTACTGTTGGTTTAATTTCATCGAAAATAAATATTGAAGGCCCGATAATAAATGAAAAAACAACTTTTAATTTTTCGGCTCGACGAACTTATGCTGATATTTTGGCACAACCAATTATTGCATTGGCTGCCAAAGAAGCAGGAAGTCCCAATACATCAGCTGGTTATTATTTCTACGATTTGAATGCAAAGGTCAGTCATAAATTTTCGGATAAAGATCGTTTATATTTAAGTGCTTATATGGGCGATGATGTCATTTATGCAAAAATGCAGAATAGTTATCAGGATTATGAAACCGGCACTCAGACAAGTAAACTTAATGTAGATTGGAGCTGGGGCAATATAATAACGGCTCTGCGCTGGAATCATTTAATCAGTCCAAAGCTTTTTATGAATACCACGGCTGCATTTACTCGTTATAGGTTTTACATGGGAGTTGGTACAGATAATGAAACAACGGTTAAATCTCCACCTTCGAAAACAACAGAATCAATATCAATGGGATATAAATCGGGAATTGAAGATTATTCCGCAAAAGTTGATTTCGACTGGTCGCCGGACCCCAATCATGATGTAAAGTTTGGAGCAAATTACACAAATCACACCTTTCGTCCAGGAGTAACAATAGCAAAAATAAAAACCACAGGAACTACAATGACACAACCAATGGATACTACTATTGGTGACGAAAATGTATTTGCAAATGAAACAATGGCTTATATTGAAGATAATATCACTTTAGGGTCGGTTGTAAAAGCAAATGTTGGTTTGCATTATTCAAACTTTTTTGTACAAAATGAATTTTACCAATCATTGCAGCCCCGACTTGGATTGCGGGTTTTAATGAATGACAAATTATCATTAAAAGCTGGTTATGCCCGTATGAATCAGTACATTCATCTTTTGTCAAATAGTAACATTAGTTTGCCAACTGACTTATGGGTACCGGTAACAAAACGTATAGCACCAATGATTTCACAGCAATATTCAGCGGGAGTGTTTTATAATTTACTGAATTTAGTAGATTTATCGGTCGAAGGTTATTACAAATCGATGGATAATTTGATTGAATATAAAGATGGAGCGACGTTTTTCGGATCAAGTACCAGTTGGGAAGACAAGGTAAGCATGGGGCGAGGTTGGGCTTATGGTGTTGAGTTTTTAGCTCAGAAGTCGATAGGAAATACAACTGGTTGGGTTGGTTATACATGGTCGAAATCTGAACGATTATTTGATCGTCCGGGACAAGAACTAAATAATGGAATTGCATTTCCGGCAAAATATGACCGACGACATGATTTAAGTATTGTAGTTACACATAAATTTTCGGAACGTTTCGACCTTTCTGGTACATGGGTTTATAGTACAGGTAGTTGCGGTACACTAGCCTTGCAGAATTATGGTGGAACTAATGTTCCTCAAAGCAATAATTATAGTTCTTATGGCTATTATACTACGGGTGATTCTTTTGGACAAATAACTACAGTTTCAAATCCAATATCAACATCTTTGCCTTATGTAAGCTCTCGAAACAATTTCAGATACGAACCCTATCACAGGTTAGATGTGGGTATGAATTTCCACAAACAATTAAAACATGGTAGAAGAACTTGGAATTTAAGCGTTTACAATGCATACAATAAATTAAATCCATTCATTACTACTGTCACCGAAAAATATCAATATAACCCGATTACAGGATATGGCACTTCAAAAAAAGCATTAACACAAATATCAATTTTTACTGCTATTCCATCTGTAAGTTATACTTATAAGTTTTAAGAGTTTGAAACGGGTCGGGCGAATTCCGATTCGCACTTTTAAATATTATGAGATTAAAAAAAACAAAAAACACACAACATGAAATCAATAAAAATATATTTAAGCATCTTATTAACAGCACTTTTATTTGCATCCTGCGAAAAAGAAATAGAATTTAAAGGAGAAATTACTGATCCTCTAATAGTAGTAAATAGTTACATAACACCCGACACAATTATTTCTGCACACATCTCCGAAAGTCGTTTTTTTCTGAGAGACAGTGTTTCATTTAAGAACCTTGAAAATGCCGATGTGGCAGTTTGGGTAAATGGTGTGTATAAAGAAAAGATGATTCACATTGAAAAAGGTATGTACAAAGGAACACATATTCCAACAATCGGTGAGATTATAAAATTGGTAGTGAAAGTTCCGAATAAAAAAGATGTCTATTGCGAAGCAAAAATTGAATCACAACCGGTAATAGTTTCTATTGACACTGCAAATATCTGGACAGGTGAGCGTTACTCAACATCTACTTATGGTTCATCTACCAATAATGGTCCTACCGTTTGGAAAACTGATACTATGGCCATCATAAAAGGGCATCAAATAAATTACACTTTAAAGTTTAAAGATAATTCCAACGAACGAAATTATTATCGCTTATTGGTCATTACAAATGAGTTCTATAAAGTATTAGATAAAAATAATAATGATACAATAATCGAAATAATTGACAAGAATTTTAATTTCACTGATGTAGTATCCGGAAATAATAGCAATAGCGATCCGTTAGATTTTGGAGGCGGTTCATATAACGAGTATAATGTATTTTCCGACGATCTCATAAACGGAAAAGAGTATCCGCTAAGTTTTAGTACAAACGAGGATGTTTATGAATATCTACCAAAATTTGATTATGGTCAGAGAGCTGCTATAAAAAAAGTTGTGAATATTTATTTGCAAAGTATCAGCAAAGATTACTATATGTATTTAAAATCTCGTTCGGCAGCAATGGCAGGAACCGATTTTTTCTCGGAACAAGTACAGATTCACAATAATATTGTAGGAGGAATTGGTATTTTGGGTAGTTATACTTTTAGTAATGTTGTGAAAGTTGAATTATAGATTGAAGTTTCTTTTCATAAATTCAACTTCATATACCACTTTCATTTTGTAAGTATTATTCAATTTATCGCAAATAAATAGTACTTTTTTGCACACGAAATATCATAAATAGCGCATATTATTCAAAATAATAACCAATCTATTATTTCACTTATTCATTAATTTATAATAGATTACAATATATTTTCATTCACTCAAACAAATATATCAAGTTTTACGTTACAATTTGAAATTAATCTTGTATTTTTACAGCGAAATATTTTACAAAAAGCAAAAATACTCGATTAAATCATTTTAGTTACTCTTAAAAACAGATGTATATGAAAATTGGAATTCCTAAAGAAATAAAGAACAACGAAAGTCGTGTTGCGTTAACTCCATCCGGAGCAAAAACACTTGTTCAAAATGGTCATACAGTTTTAATTGAAACCCATGCAGGTGAAAACAGTGGTTTTACTGACGAACAATATATAAAGGCCGGAGCTCAAATACTGCCCACACCCCAAGAAGTATTTGCAACTGCCGAAATGATTATGAAGGTGAAAGAGCCTATAGCAAGCGAATACAAACTTATTCGTCCTAATCAATTAATTTTCACCTATTTCCATTTTGCATCAGGTAAAGAACTGACTTTGGCCATGATGGAAAGTAAAGCGGTTTGTCTGGCTTACGAAACTGTTGAAAAGGCCGACCATACTTTACCACTATTAATTCCAATGTCGGAAGTTGCCGGACGGATGTCAATTCAGGAAGGTGCTCGATGTTTAGAAAAACCGAAAGGTGGCAAAGGCATTTTACTTGGTGGTGTACCGGGCGTAAAACCAGCTCATGTTTTGGTGTTGGGTGGTGGAATTGTTGGTACTCAAGCAGCTTTGATGGCCTCAGGATTGGGAGCACATGTTACAATTGCAGATATTTCATTGCCACGTTTGCGCTATTTAAGTGAAATTATGCCCGCCAATGTCGATACACTTATGTCGACAACATACAATATTGAAGAATTATTGCCTCACACCGATTTAGTGATTGGAGCAGTATTAATTCCCGGAGCAAAAGCACCACATTTAATTACACGCGATATGCTAAAACTCATGCAACCAGGTTCTGTACTGGTTGATGTGGCAATCGACCAAGGTGGTTGCTTTGAGACTTCTCACCCAACAACTCATGCCGATCCTGTATACATAATTGATGGCATATTACATTATTGCGTAGCCAATATTCCGGGCGCAGTTCCTTTTACTTCAACTCTTGCTTTAACCAATGCCACCTTGCCGTATGCACTTACGCTTGCTAATTTAGGCTGGGAAAAAGCTTGTGAATTGCATGAAGATTTACGAAAAGGACTGAACATTGTAAATGGTAAAATTGTTTGCAAAGCAGTAGCAGATACTTTTGGGCTGTGAATTGATAAATAATATGCCTCACGAACATCATCATCATTCAGACGTAAAGAATATTAAGGTTGCATTTTTTCTAAATGTATCTTTTACAATTGTGGAGATTATTGGCGGTTTTTTCACCAATAGTATTGCCATTCTTTCGGATGCCGTACATGATTTAGGTGATTCATTATCGCTCGGAATGGCATGGTATTTTCAGAAAAAGGCAAAAAAAGGGAGTGATAAATTGTTTTCGTACGGTTATAAACGTTTTTCATTGCTTGGAGCCATCATCAATTCAATCGTTCTGATAGTAGGTAGCATTTTTATTCTTACAGAAGCTATTCCACGTCTTTTTCATCCCGAACAAGCTGAAGTAAAAGGAATGTTTTTACTTGCAATCTTGGGACTTATAGTGAACGGAGCAGCAGTATTAAGACTAAAAAAGGGACATTCCATTAATGAAAAAGTAGTATCGCTTCATTTACTCGAAGATGTATTGGGTTGGGCGGCAATATTGCTAGGTTCTGTTATCATGTATTTTTTCGATTTGCCTGTTATTGACCCGATTATGTCAGTATTTATTGCCATTTTTGTTTTAAACAATGTATACAAAAATATAAAGCAAACATTGCATATAATTTTGCAAGGTATACCCGAAAAACTTGATATATCGCTTATTACCAATCATATTGAACAGTTGGATGGCGTTGAAAATGTCCATGATTTACATGTTTGGTCGGTTGATGGAAACTACAATGTGTTGACTATTCATGTAGTGTTAAACGAAGTAATGGAGATGGAAAAACTGGCCCATTTAAAAGTTGCTATTCGGCAAAAACTTGAACAAAATGGCATTCAACATGTAACAATTGAATTTGAAACCTTAAACGAAAAATGCGAGTTTGAAAAATGTTGTTAGAAAAAATGATGTTTATTTTTTTTTAACTATAACAAAAGGCACTAATAAAACCACAATAATGAAGATTTGTTAGATTCGCAACAAAATTCAAAAGCCCCACCAGTATTTGGTAGGGCTTTTTTGTGCGATAAAAACAACTAGTGGCCTGAAATCCCTAATTAGTCAGAGGAAAAGCCTTTTGTGTTCAAGTATATTTCTATTAGAGTTGATT
>JBMOHG010000182.1:0-6334 GCA_049317965.1 Paludibacter sp. | reverse complement strand
TATCGAAATTATCTTCGTAAAGCAATTGATATTTCGCTGATTTCAACATATCCGAAACCAATTCCTGACTATATAAAACACTGACCGAAAAAAGAAAAAATACAACTAATTGAACTAATCGTCTCATCATTATTTTATTACAAATTTATTCTGCTCTATACAATACCCATTCGGCCAAGGCTGGTACGCCTTTTTCGGTTTCAAGCTTCAATTTGAATTTTTGGGCTTTTACTTTGTCGAAGGACTGGACAATACCAGCACCATTCGATATTCCTTTTACTGCCGTTTTCCATTCTATGCCATCCATATATTGCAATTCGAATGACTGTTTCCGATGCGACAAGACAGCATTAGCACTGCCTTTTTCAATTACGCCAAGGGCGCTAATGCTGTAGAGCTGTCCTAAATCCATTTCCAAAGTAGCAGTTTGCTTTGTTGGTGCTGCTTGCCATTTGGTAGCAAGGTTATTGTCGGTAATCGATTCGGCTTTTGAAATCGAATCTAAAGATGACGCAATAACAGATTTCCCGATAGAGGGAGCCTGTAAAACCTTAGGGTCGCCTTCAAATTCAACAGCCACAACTGAAACATTCTTATCGGGAGCATAGACTGGCAGCTGAAAAAGCATTTGACCTTTCAACTTGGTGATTTTCAATTTTGTAGTTGGGTCGGCCAATAAAACGGCACTTTTTACCTTGTTATCCATGGGCACAATGAGCTTTCCGTCAGTTGGCCATTTGAACACATGCAGGTACAACTTTTGACCTTTGCGGGTAGCACGCCCCCAATACAAATACGGAAATGGCGATGCTTCGGTGCCATAAACTGATTCGCCATTCAGTTTCAACCACTCACCGGTTTCACGAAGCGTATTTTGGCATACTTCCGGAATTACGCCATAAGGATTTGGACCTACGTTCAGCAAAAAGTTCCCCCCTTTGCTCACAATATCCACCAACATTTGAACGACCTCTTTGGTTCCTTTCCAACGTTCGTCGTAGGCATTATAGCCCCAGTGTCCGTTAAGTGTCATACAAACTTCCCAATTGCGTCCAGGAAATCCGGTGGCAGGGATAAATTGTTCGGGTGTTTCTAAATCGCCACCAAAACCACCACCCAAGCGGTTATTGGTAATCAGGTTTGGATATTGTTTTACAATATCATCCAGTTTTTTTCCCATAGCTTGATTCATGCCAATGGGCGTGTCCCACCACAATACAGCCACATCGCCGTAGTTAGACAGAATTTCTTTTACCTGAGGCACAGCCACTTCGTCTATGTATTTATTCATATCGGCAACATGTGTGCTGTCCCACTCTTTATTGTTCCAAACAGCTCCTCCGGGATGGTACCAATCCTGCGCCTGCGAATAATACAAACCCATTTTGAGTCCATATTTACGACAAGCATCGGCATATTCTTTTACCACATCACGTTGAAATGGAGTTGCATCTACCACATTATAAGGGTCGGCCGATTTAAACATGGCAAAACCGTCGTGATGCTTGGCAGTTAGCACAATGTATTTTTGACCCGCATCCTTTGCCAGTTTAACCCATTCTTCGGCTTTGAATTGAGTGGGGTTAAACTGAGAAGCCAACTTAGCGTATTCAGCTCTCGGAATTTTAGCCTGAAGCATAAGCCATTCGCCATAGGTCGTTTTATCACCCCATTTTCCCGACGGAACGGCGTATAAACCCCAGTGAATGAACATACCGAACTTGGCTTCTTTCCACCATTGCATTTTGTTATCTACTCGTACGTTATTTTGAGCAGGGAGAATAGAACTCAATCCGATAAGAATTGAAAAAAATAAAGATAGTTTATTCATTTATAATTTTTTTATGAGTATCTGTTTGGATACATAAGATTTATTTTGAGTTTATTGTAATTTTTGCAGCCTTCAAATATGAACCCATTGCTTTCACCACAATTTCGCCGACAGATTTGGTTGGTTCAACCACAATCATCATTTTTCCATTGAAAGTACGGTAATATTTTGAAGCAAAAGAAGTTTGATCTGTGGCATCACCATTACAAAGAGCTTTCAAAGTTCCTGCACCTTCTACTTCTACAAAAATCAGGCTGTTCGCTGTCGGGCAGAAATTTTCATCTTTGTCCTGAATATCCACTGTGATATAACATAAATCTTTACCATCGGCCCTGATAATTTTTCGGTCGGCTGTAAGATTTATCCTATAGGGCTCAGAAGCTGTTTTAACAATTCTTGTATCGGCTATTTTTCCGGCACTATCATATCCCACTACCTTTATTTCTCCGGGTTGATAAATAACGTTTGGCCACATTAAGCGATATCGCGAAAAACTACTGGAATTTTCAAAAGTTTTTACTCCCAAACTTTTACCGTTTACAAAAAGCTCGGCTTTGGGATAATTGGTATAACATAATACCGGAATGGTATCACCCGTGTGCCAGTTCCAATGTGGTAAAAGATGCAACATAGGTTTGTTGCTCCAATGACTTTGAAAAAGATAGAAACGGTCCTTTTTAATACCGGCAAAATCAATTATACCAAAATACGAACTTCGTGCCGGAGTACCCGCATTATACGGAGTTGGTTCACCCAGATAATCAAAACCCGTCCACACAAATTCACCGGAAACAGCTTGACAATCATCCAACATGGCAAATTCTTCATCGGGGGTACTGCACCAACTAGGTCCTTCGTTGTCGTAGCTCGATAATTGGAAATCGGGATAACGGGGATATGTTTTACGTTTGTAAGGTAGTTTATAAACCCCGGTAGAACTAATTGTAGATTGCGTTTCGGTTCCTATCAAGGTATATTTTGGAAATTCTTTTCGGAATTTATTATAATCCGAAGGACGCCATTGTGCATTTATGTAGTTGATTCCAACAATATCTACAGCATCCCCCAATCCGTTATTAATTGCATTTTGCGGTGAGTTGAAACCCGCTGTAACCAAACGGGTGGGATCTTCACGGTGGCAAATACCAGAAAGAAACTGAGCCAGTTTAGCACCCGAACCATCTTTAGAGCCTTGCTCGTCGATTTCGTTACCTATACTCCACAAAAAAACAGACGGGTGATTGCGGTCGCGATGAATCATGGCCACCATGTCTTTCTCAGCCCATTTATCAAAAAGCGTATTGTAACCATTTTTGTTCTTAGCAATTTTCCACTCGTCAAACGATTCATCCATAACTAAAAATCCCATTCGGTCGCACAAGGTGAGCAACTCGGGCGATGGTGGATTGTGAGAAGTACGAATGGCATTACAGCCCATTTCTTTGAGCATTTCTAATTGACGTTCTGTGGCACGCACATTTACTGCTGCACCAATAGCTCCAAGGTCATGGTGGTTACAAACGCCTTTTATCTGTACTCTTTTTTCGTTGAGAAAAAAACCCATTTCCTTATCAAAACGAAGAGTGCGTATGCCAAATGGAGTTTCGTACACATCTTTCAACTCTTTGCCAACATATACTTTGCTTATGGCAGTATATAAAACTGGCGTTTCAATGCTCCAGCGCTGCGGCTTAGATACAGTAAGCATTTGACTGAAAGTAGTTGTATCGGCAATGGTACGTGAAACTTTATTGACAGCCACTTTCTCACCGTTGGCATTCCTAATTTCAGTCACTAATGTGATTTTTTGAGCAGTAGTATTGTTGTTTTTCAAATTTGTCCTGATGCAAACTTCGCTCTTTTTGTTGGTTACCAAAGCTGTAGTAACATAAGTTCCCCAATGCTGAACGTGAACATCCGAAAGATAAACAAGGCGAACATTACGATAAATTCCGGCACCCGAATACCAGCGGGATGATTCTGTTTTATTTTCCAACCTAACTGCCAGTACATTAGATTTTCCGAATTTAATTTTATCTGTTAATTCAAAAGAAAATGAGGAATAACCGTAAGGCCATTCACCAACAAATTCGCCGTTCAGATAAACTTTGGCAAGGCTCATTGCACCATCAAATTCGATAAAAACACGTTTTCCTTTGTCAGCCGCAGGAATATCAATTTGTCTGCGATACCATCCTACGCCAAACATAGGCAATGCTCCTGTGCGTCCGGTACGCAATTGAGGTGTCAACTCTCCATCCTGATTCACCTGAACAATTTGCTTATCAATATTAAGGTCGAACTGTCCACGAATTGCCCAGTCGTGTGGCACTTTTACGCTTTCCCATTCGGAATCATCACATTCAACGGTAGCTCCATTTGAAACTTCTTTTTGGATAAATTTCCAATTCTCGTCGAGTAGCTCTACTTTACGGGGATTCAACTGTACTTGAACAATTGATGTTCCGACACCCTGAAAAGATTCTTCAGAAACTGGCATATAACCTTTATTTGAAGGAGTGCTTGCCAACACCTGAAATGTATTGATTAAGCTAACCTGCAATAAAATTAAAAATGATCTCATCTTAGCATTATTCATCTTTTATTCTGTATTTATATTAATACCTTCTTTGAAACAAAACTATTCTGATTTCTTAGACGCACAATGTACAAACCTTTACGTGTCATTGAGATGGTACTTTCCCCAGCTGGCACTTCCTTAACCTTATACAGTGAGCCATCTATATTAAAAATTTCAAAAGACTGTGCAGTTTCTGATTTTATAACCAAATTTCCGTCGAACGAAGTCAACTCTGCATTATTCTTATTTATATAAATTGGTTGAACCGCTGCGAGTATATCGCCAACACGAGTCAGGGCTACACTGTCTAAATCAAAAGTACCCAAATTAGCAAAACCAAAAGTAATTTGTGCAGAATAATCCTCTTTCAGATTCATCTTATAACTGTATGATTGCCACGCAGATGTTGGGGTTACCCATTTTGTAGTAGTATCGTTTAATATATCAGACTGGGTATTCCAATAGTTCGCAATTTTGAAGCGGAATTTATTATTTTCAGTTGTAACATTGCTCGAGCGGGCTTTAAAACGCAGTTCGTACTGACCTTCTGATGGAATGGCAATGCGTTGTGTCATGTAAGTACCATAAGGATTACTACTAGCCTTAGCGTTAATACGCATCGAAACAAGTTTCTCAATGGGATCGGATTTCACTAATGCATAGGTTGATGTATTACCTGTTTCTTTCAGATATTGCCAATCAGTTGTGCTTTGATAATTTTCAAATCCACCGTTAATAATGCAATTTGGTTTTTGATTTGCAGGAAGGGGATCGTAAATACGAACATAGTCCACTTCCATTTGCGTACCATTGATAGCATCGGTAACTGCGCCGGCCCATGCAATTATTGCACAACTTAAATAAAGCGGCGCAGGACTATAGCAAAAATCATTTTTCACACTTCGCATCTTTTTACCATCGCAGAAAAACTGCAAGGAGTCGGCAGTCCAGTTTAAACCAAAATAATGATAATCACGACCAAAATTTACAGCGGCATCTGTTGGTACAACGGATTGTATATCAAACCATTCATTTCCACTGTAATACTGAACTTTGTAATCGTCGAGGATATTGCTGTACGATGAGCCATTTAACCAGCCGCTCACAAATTGAATGCAACCAATGGTTTTATCGGCAGCAAATTCAAACTCAAGCCATTTGACTCCGGCTGTTTGCGATACCCAATGATTATTGAGTGAACCATCAGTAGCTTTTGGAATTTCGTAACCTGTTCCGTACACACCACTCGCAGTTATTGTTGTTTGCGCATCGCGGGCAAAGTTAACTAACCCGACCTTATCATTATCAGCAGTAGCCGACATGGCCGATGGATATCCAGCAGCATTTACATTATAAACTCTAAATTCCTGGATATGGAAATGAGAAGGATAATTGGATGTTAAACGCACTTTTCGGGTAGTAACGGGTATTTCCAGCTGTATTGTTACATCCGGTTCAGCCTTGAAACTAAAAGTTTTACTGGAGCTTGGATGCGTTTGTGCACCAGTTGTCGGATTTGTTGTTATATCAGTCCAGTTGTGGATATTGGTAGCCATATCGGATGGATAATGTCCTTCATTAATATCAATTTCAAACTTTTTACCTACTGTTGGTGCAGTTGAAGACATCAGCCAAAAGGAGTTATTTGTTCCGGTGGCAGCAGCATACTTATAGCGGCATTCGTAATAGCCGTACTGAAACTGTTGTTTTGTCCATATACTACCCGAAGTCCAGCTTTGACCACCACGCTCTTCTTTGCGGTTTTGCAACTTTAGACTTCCATTGCTCACCACAGCATTTTCTCGCCAGCGACTGCATAAAATCCATGTTTGCGCTCCATTTGCAGAGTACCATGCATTATCTAATAGAATATCGGGATAATCAAATTCGTCGTTCCATTTGAGTTGCCATTTGTTGTTTCC
>JBMOHG010000181.1:0-6346 GCA_049317965.1 Paludibacter sp. | reverse complement strand
CTAAGCGATTCGATGTAAAAGCTGACGGTACAAAACTTGCACAGGATGATTTTGCGTCCTTGGCTGGAAGAACACCCCAAACACATGGAGAACATTACAAGTATTTGGGTAATTATTTAGATTTATTTCAAGTAATGCAGAAATATCTATCTACTTACAAATTAGAAGCACCAAAACTGTTGAAAATACTTATTTTTAATTATCTGTTTTCAAATGGTGATGCTCACTTTAAAAACTTTTCTATACTTGAAACTACAATGGGAGATTATAGATTAAGTCCTGCTTACGACCTTTTAAACAGCCACATTCACGTTGAAGATAAAGACTTTGCTTTGGATGATGGACTATTACCAAAAAACAGGGCTCAAGGAAAAATAAGTGTACAATTTGCCGTACTCGCTGAGAGTGCGGGTATTAGCAAAAAGATTTTTAATACTATTATGGGGCTAATGGCATCAAATTCAATATCAGTAGAGAAAATGATAAATGCTTCTTTCCTTGATGAAACTACTAAAAGAAATTATTTGCAGTCTTATCAGAGACGTTTAATACAATTGAATAAAGTCTGACTTTCAAATTTTCAGAAAAAATAATACCGAAAGCCACAATATAAGTACATGTATGTCTAAAAAAGCACTGAAAATTCAGTGCTTTTTTAGTTTACGAATAATACTTTTACGGGTGAGCCAAGTTAATCAAGCTGTTGTGCAAATGTTGTGCAAGAAATAAACAAGAAACCCTAACTGATTGAAAATCATTTAGGGTTTCTTCGCATTAATCATTAGTCGTACCCGAAGCGGGACTTGAACCCGCACAGCCGTGAAGCCAAAGGATTTTAAGTCCTTCGTGTCTACCATTCCACCATCCGGGCAAGCATAGACTAATAAAATTTATTGAGCGAAAGACGAGACTTCCCGATAAAATTCGGGATAAACTCCTCGTCCCGATATTTCGCTTTGTTGAGCGAAAGACGGGACTCGAACCCGCGACCCCGACCTTGGCAAGGTCGTGCTCTACCAACTGAGCTACTTTCGCAATTTTTGTTTTTGGTTAATTGAAATCGTTATTTCAATTTTATCTTGCCAAGGTCGATACGAGTCGATTCTTTGGGGCAAGGTCGTGCTCTACCAACTGAGCTACTTTCGCAATTTTTGTTTTTGGTTAATTGAAATCGTTATTTCAATTTTATCTTGCCAAGGTCGATACGAGTCGATTCTTTGGGGCAAGGTCGTGCTCTACCAACTGAGCTGCTTTCGCAATTTTATTATTCTAAAACGCAATTTCCAAGTTTTATATCTTGTCTCTTAGTTCTATTATCTATTGTGCTTTTCTCTTAAAGCGGGTGCAAAGATACATTCATTTTTTGATTTTACGAAATTTTTTGTCCGAAAAACAAACAGAAAATCTAAATATTTTTGCACTTTCAGCCAGATTAGTTTCATTTAGAGCCAAAAAAAGCGAATATACATGATTTATATTCGCTTTTTCTTATTTCTCAATTAAACCAAGCTGACAAACAATTCGCCTTCAACTTCATTAAATTTCACTTTACCTTCGCGAGCCAACCAGCCAAGTGCTAAATTCAAGTCTTTTTCGGCAAGTTTGGTAGCTTTTTTTACTGCTTTAACGTTTGCTTCGCCCGATTCTAATGCAGTCCATACTAATCCGGCACTAATACCAATTTTTTCTAATAACATAATTCTTGATTTGAAAAGTTGTTTTGAAAATAATTTCGGCACAAAAGTACAAATAATATGTTATATAACATAATTTCCGCGATACAATTTATAATAAATGTAATTTATTGACTAATTTGAATACATTTCATCAATCAACATCTTGTGTTTTTGCATAATGACAGCTCTGCGCATTTTCAATGTATTCGTTAATTCACCCGACTCAATACTAAAACTTTTTTGTATAAGCGAGAAACGTTTAATTTGCTCATAATTAGCCATATCCTTTTGTAAGTCAGTTATACGACTTTTAATAAGTTCGTAAATAGAACCTAATTTCAACAACTCATCTATATTCTCGTATTCAATTTTATTCTTTTTGGCGTATTCCTCTAATAATGGTATAGATGGTGCAATTATAGCCGTTACATAATTTCGCTCATCGCCAATTACAGCCACTTGTTCAATATATTTGTCCATACCCAGACGGGTTTCAATTTCTTGAGGTGCAATATATTTTCCATTTGAAGTTTTGAATAAATCCTTGATACGATCGGTAAGTACAATCATATTGTCCTTAATGTAACCTGCATCTCCGGTTTTGAACCATCCATCTTCGTTAAAAGCAGCTTTTGTGGCTTCAGCATTATTATAATAACCAGCAAAAATAGTTTTCCCCTTGAGTAGAATTTCATTTTCTTCGCCAATTTTCACCTGAACATCGGGCATGATGCTACCTACTGTACCAATTTCATAAAAGTTGTAGTCGAAGCAAGTTACTGTGGCGGTACTTTCTGTTAAACCATATCCATACACTATTGGAACACCAATACTTCTGAAAAACAAGGTGATTTCGTCTGAAAGTTTGGCTCCGGCAGTGGGCAGCATATTGGCATTTTCAAGTCCCAAAGTATGTTTTACTTTCGAGAAAATCAATTTATCGGCTATTGAGTATTTCAATTTCAAGAAAAAATCAGGTTTCTTGCCAACTCGCAAATAGTCAACATTGTGTTTTTTTCCGGTTGCAATTGCCCATGTAACTACACCCAACATAAGAGGCGAAAATTTCGATATGTTTTCTTGTACTCCTGCATATACTTTTTCCCAGAAACGTGGCACCGAACACATTAACGTTGGTCGCACATCTTTAATGGTTTGCTGAATTTCTGTTGGTCGCAGGTTAATATAAATAGTTACACCATTGAAAATACATAAATAACACCATGTACGTTCAAAAACATGCGAAAGTGGTAGAAATGCTATTGATACATCTTTGTCTGTAAGCGATGTGAGTCGCATGGTATTGATCCTCATTGCTTCTTTAAAACAAGAATGGGTCAACATTACACCTTTCGGATTTCCTGTAGTGCCCGAAGTATAAAGTATGCAGGATAAATCTTTTCCGATAGCTTCATTTTGACGTTGCTGTACCTCAAAATGTTTGGTTGATTTTTCACCTATTGCCAGCAAATCAGTGAAATAAATGGCATTTTCGTTATCTGCAAATACTACATTTTTCTCGAAAACCACAATTTTCTTTAGGTATTTCGAATTTTCCAACACTTCCAGTGCCACATTATATTGATGTTGATCGCCAACAAAAATAATTTCGATTTGAGCGTCATTAATGATAAAATCAACTTGCGCGGCAGTTGAAGTTGCATACATAGGAACCATCACAGCTCTATTTGCAAATAAAGCAAAATCAACTATCAGGTTTTCAGCTTTATTCTGCGAAAATTGTGCAACCCGCTGATGTTCTGTCAGACCAATTTCTACAAATGCTTTTGAGAGTGCTGATACCTGATTTGCAAGTGAATTCCATGAAATCTTTGTCCAGTCGTCAGTTATATTATCGCGATAACATAATGCAGTTCTGTCTCCATACTTTTTTGCTTGAGCAAATACCAATTGAGCAAAATGAAGTTTTTCCATGATTCTTAGTTATTTAAAGTAAAAATAGAATTATTTTGGATGCAAACTTACATAAAAATTTGGAATTAATAAGCGGTTCAAATAAAAATCAAGACCAAATCCTCTTAAAGTTCTTCAAAATTGTTATTAAATATGCGATTTTCGACAACTTTACTGAGCCATAATTTGTGATAATATTTTTGTCGACATTAATAAATCAACTATTTCGGCTTGAGTCAGCCCAAAAGTATCGTCTGCCAATCGAAAATCCAATGCTGTTTGTGTCCGTCGGGAGCGCTTTATATATTAATTTCTCCGGGTTTAAATTTTTTAGTTTTAGAGAACCAAAATATTATAATTTATTTCTAAAATTGAGCTAAAAAAAGCTGTCCGAAATTAATCGAACAGCTCATTTTTTTATTAAAGTCTTTTGTCTTGACTCTTGGTTCTTTTATCTTCTTACAATTGAGGTCCTGAAGGAATCAATGCTTTTGCTGCATCGTTGTCACAGTATTGTTCGAAGTTTTTAATGTATTTAGCAGCAAGCGATTTTGCTTTTGCTTCCCATTCTGCAACATCAGCGTAAGTATCGCGTGGATCAAGAATACCGGCATCAACATTATTCAACGTTTTAGGAGCAACCAAATTCAAAATTGGAATTTGAATTGTTTCAACGTTTTCAATAGAACCATCAATAATTGCATCAATGATTGCACGGGTGTTTTTCAAAGAAATACGTTTTCCTGTTCCGTTCCAGCCAGTGTTTACTAAATAAACTTTAGCATTGTGTTCTTTAGCTTTGCCAATCAACGTTTTTGCATACATAGTTGGGTGCAAAGTTAAGAATGCTTCACCAAAAGCAGGCGAGAATGAAGGAACTGGTTCAGTGATACCACGTTCTGTTCCGGCTAATTTTGAAGTAAAGCCTGATAGGAAGTGATATTGAGCTGATTGTTCGTCCAAAATTGATACCGGAGGCAATACACCAAATGCATCAGCCGAAAGGTAAATAATTTTTGAAGCGTGTCCTGCACGTGAAGGAGAAACAATTTTATTGATATGATAGATTGGGTAAGAAACACGGGTGTTTTCTGTTTTTGAAGCAGCAGCAGTATAATCCGGCACGCCATCAGCACCTACAGTTACGTTTTCCAACAAAGCATCGCGACGGATAGCTCTCCAGATATCTGGTTCTTTATCCATTTCAAGGTCAATAACTTTAGCATAACAACCACCTTCGTAGTTAAATACGCCATTGTCATCCCAACCGTGCTCATCATCACCAATCAGGTAACGTTTTGGGTCAGCAGAAAGTGTAGTTTTTCCAGTTCCTGAAAGTCCGAAGAAAATAGCAACATCACCATCTTTACCAACGTTGGCCGAACAGTGCATTGAAGCCATACCTCTCAAAGGTAAGTAGTAGTTTTGCAAAGCGAAAATACCTTTTTTCATTTCGCCACCGTACCATGTTCCACCGATAACTTGCATTTTAGTTGTTAAGTTGAACAACGTAAATACTTCAGAGTTCAAACCTTGTTCTTTCCAATTCGGATTAGTGGTTTTAGAACCGTTCAAACATACGAAATCTGGTTCGCCGTAGTTGGCCAATTCGTAGTGTGAAGGGCGGATAAACATGTTAGTAACAAAATGCGCTTGCCATGCTACTTCCATAATGAAACGAACTTTCAAACGTGTATCTTCGTTTGTTCCACAAAAAGTATCTACTACATATAGTTTTTTTGCAGTCGAAAGTTGTGCAGTTACTAAGTTTTTGCAATGTTCGAATACCTCTGGAGTTGTTGGGCGATTAATTGTTCCATCCCACCATAAATGTTCATCGGTTACTGCATCTTTCACGAAGAATTTATCTTTAGGTGAGCGGCCGGTGAATTTACCAGTATCAACCGAAATTGCACCTGATGTAGTTAACACGCCTTTTTCAAAACCTTCGTTTGCAGGATTAATTTCTGCCTGAAACAATTCTTCATAAGATGGATTGTGAACAACTTCGATGTTGCCCAAAATACCATACTTTGATAAATCTAAATTTGCCATTTTTTTTTGATTAATGATTCTATTATGTTTTTATTATCTCTCGGAGTTGCATTTAAAAAAATCCCTTTTTTGACGGCACAAAAGTACTACAAATTTTGTTAGTATGAAAGCAATTAAAGAAATATTTCTTTATTCCTGTATATTTTTTCGTATATAGGTATATATATGCAATTATATTTCAAAAACTCACTTTTTTATTTGAGATAATTTATCTTTAAAATTAATTTCAAATAATATAAGTAGCTTTATAATAGCGAATAAATATAATTTGTATACATTCTTGATATGAAAAACTTAAATATGCATAAAAATACAAACCAGAATAGTTAATTCATGTTTTTTTGTCCATTTATTTCAAATTGAGATAAAAAAATGACCTGTTTTGCAACAAAAAGGCCATTCAATTAAACTTGTAAAACAAATTTGGTTGCTTTCAAATGTTTATTTTTATCGTGATAATATCAAATTTGAATTTTGTCATTAGCATGCATTTTTATTATTTGTTTTTTCCATTCCGGCATTGATAATCCGGTTTTTGCAAAAACCGAACGTTTTAATGAATTAACAGATCCAAAGCCACAAAATTCTGCTAATGATTCGTTTGTATATTCTGGATTTTTACATAAAACCTTCTCTAATTCTGCAATTCTGTAACTGTTTACAAATGAGCAGAAGTTCTGATTGTATTGTTGATTAATGAT
>JBMOHG010000180.1:0-6366 GCA_049317965.1 Paludibacter sp. | reverse complement strand
ACTTTGGCGATTACGGTGCAACTCCTTCTACTCGTAGCATTGGATTCAACGTAAAATTAGGTTTTTAAATCTGTAAAATTTTAAAAAAAGTAATATATGAAACGAATAAAATATTATTTAGCTGCATTGGTTGCCAGTGTTTTGCTTCTGAGCAGTTGCAGCGATAGCTTTTTAGATATAAATGTTAGTCCAAATGATCCTGCTGTTGTAACACCTGCATTGGTTTTACCAAGTGCGATTTCAGGTTCTGCATTTGTTATGGGTGGATATTATCAGGCATTGGGTGGCTTCTGGTCACAACAATATGCACAAGCACCTGCTGCTTCGCAATGGGCAGAATGGGAATCATATAATTTAGATGAAACCGATTTAGATCGTCAGTTCACTTCTTTATATGCCGGAGCATTGTATGATTATCAATATGTACGTAAAAGTTCTGCAGCTTCTGAAGACTGGAAATTTTATGCTATTGCAACTTTGATGCAAGCGTATACATTTCAGGTTGTTGCCGATTTATATGACAAAGTTCCTTTTACTGAAGCGTTACAAGGAGTAGGAAATCTTACACCGCGTTATGACAATGGTACTGTTGTTTATGACAGTTTGTTGGCTCGTATCGACAATGCAATGGCAAAAGATTTTACTGCAAGAACTGCTACAGCACCTGCAGGATCTGATGTAGTATTTGCTGGAAGTATGACTGATTGGCAAAAATTTGCAAACACACTTAAATTGAAAATATATTTAAGGTACATAAATGCTGATCCAAATAAGTACTCTAACGAAATTAAAGCGTTATTAACAGCAAATAATTTCTTGACAAAAGATGCCAAGTTCTCAGCATTCAAAAAAGAACTAACAGGAGGTAATCCATTCTGGAATACTTTTGGTGATCGTTTGACTGGAAATGTTGTTGCTAACACTACTTTAATGACTTTCTTGAATGATAGTGTGGATCCTCGTAAGGCTAAATTGTTCAGAGTTTCTGAAACTGGTGCAGCTTATAAATCAATGGCAACTGGTGCTTCAAGATTGTTCCCAACTGAAACAATTAAGAATTATGCAACTCCAACTTTGGTAAAAGATACTTTAGCTCCTGTTTATTTCTTTACAAAGGAAGAAACTTTATTCTTGGTTGCTGAAGCTCAAGCTCGTTACGGAACTGCTGCTGCTGCTGAAACAGCATTTAAGGCTGGTGTTGATGCTTCTTTAGTAAGCTTAGGTTTAACAGCAGGTTCTAAAGTTTACGTTTATAATGGAATCAAGTCTATTATGGATCAAAAATGGATTGCAGCTACTAACAAGAGATCAATTGAATCGTATTTTGATTTTAACCGTACAGGTTATCCAACATATTTGACACAGTCGTCAACGTCAGTGTTAAATCCAGGAGAAAAACCAAAACGTTTATTCTTCCCTGATAGCGAACGTAAAGCAAATCCCAACACGCCAGCCAAAGTTGCTTTGACTGAGAAAGTTTGGTGGGGTAAATAAATTTTTAAAAAATAATTCATTATGAAAAAAATAATTTTTATAACTTTAGTGGCTGCTTTCGCTTTAAGCGCATGTTCAAAAGAAGAAAGCATGGGTGTGTCCACTGTGACAACATACGCTACAATGACTTTAAATGGAAAAGCAGAAATGTTCTGGCCATTGAATACTCCCTTTGTTGATCCGGGTTGTGTTGCAAAGGAAGGAAGTACTGACATTTCAAGTAAAATCACGTCAACTGTAAGTGATTTAAATGTAGCAAAAGGTGGTAATTATACCGTTGAATACAAAGTACTTAACGGAGATGGATTTGCTGCAACTACTAGTCGTCTTGTACACGTTTATGATGCTACAGCACCATTGAATGGATACTATCAATCCAAAATCAAACGTGATAACAAAGGTGTTATTGGTAATCGTGGACCATATACAATTTTAGTTTTCGGAGTTGGTAGTGGTAATTATTACGTTCAATCTTTGTTAGGAGGATGGTACAGCATTGGATCTGGATATGGTGACACTTATGCAGGACCTGGAGTACTGAAACTTAATGCAGATAATACATTTACAATTGTGTCTGCTAGCAAATTGGCTTGGGGCTATCCTTGTGTTTTCACTACAGGAACAACATCAACTTATGATGCTTTGACTAAAACAATAGTGTTGAATACAAATATGGAAGACGTACCAACTATGAAATTCGCAGTAACATTAAATAACCCAACATCATTAAATTAAGGAGAAATAAATTATGCGTAAAATAAAATTTTTAATTTTATCACTAGTGGCTGTTGCATTATTTTCGTGCGAACCCACTTATGTGAAAGAATATAACTGGGCTTACCCAGTTTCTGGTGACTGGACATTAATTGCATATATAGATGATACTACCGCAGTTTCTGATCCATTTGAATTTAAAACCTATAATTCATCTTTTGGAAAGGATTCAATTTGGCTTGACGACTATGCAACAACATCTTCAAATGGTCACTTCTGGTCTTTTAAAGTAAAAGTTGGTGTAGATATGAAAACCAATACTTTTGGAACAGATACAATTGTAGGTTCTACAAATGCCATTACCGGTTATAAGATTAAAATCAAGGTAAAAAATGGTAAGATAATAGGAACTGATAGTCTTTCGATGGATGTTATTTTTGGAGATGATGCAACTACAACATATAGAATTGCAGGACATCGTCTAACTTCTTACGAAGAGTATATGCAACAATAGTAATTGTTGATAACAATAAAAAAGGAACTACTTGTTTGAGTAGTTCCTTTTTTTTGTTCTTTTTCATTTGGTATATTAGAATGTACGAATTTGAATTCAAATATCGCCTAGTTTACCATTCAATCTACAACCAAGTCTGCAAACCTATCAACTTTTTATTCTCTTGTTTTTTCCAAAACCAATCATTCACTTTGTAGGTAATATAAGCACTTCCTGCACCTAACAAAGCACCAGCAAGTACATCACTTGGATAATGAACTCCCAAATTCATTCGCGAATAACCTACCGAACATGCCCAAAAGTAACTTGGTGCAATAATATACCATTTTGGATACTTCAAACTCAAAGCTGTAGCGGTGGTAAATGCCAATGAAGTATGACCCGAAGGAAATGAATTGGAAATCTCTGTTTCGTATGCTATAATATCATTGGGATAACTCACATAAGGACGTGATCTGCCCACAACTTTCTTCATCCCATAAGTCAGCACACCATCCACGCCAATAGCAGCACCAATATAAATTGCATTTTTGAGTAGATTATCATCTTTTTCAATTAATGCCACAGCTCCCATAAATATAGGCGTAGATAGTGATACAATAGTAGTGGTATTTGAAATAAATTTTGAGTATCCTATAGTGGATGAATTGCTATTTATACTCTTTAATAGGTCTATATCTGCATTTTGTGCCAAAACTTGCGTACTAAAAACTGAAAAGACGCTACAAAGCAGAATAATTGTCGTAAATTTGCACATTCTTTGATTTTTTTGTGCCAAAGATAATGCATTTTGTTGAAATTTTGGGTTGAGTTGTAAAATGGTAAATAGTAAATGATAAAATTGTAAATCTTTTAAATGTTCAAAATCTCAATTCTCGGTCCGGAATCAACAGGCAAATCGGCTTTAGCAAAGAGTTTATCTGAATATTTTGATTCGCCTTGGGTTCCTGAATATGCCCGTGAATATGTTGAGAAGTTGTTAACCCCATATACTTACGTTGATGTTTGTAATATTGCTTTGAAGCAAATTGAACAAGAGAATTTTTATAATAATAAATTAGATTTCAATCATAAATTTGTTTTTTTTGATACTGATTTAATCATCACAAAAGTTTGGTTTGAATACTGTTATCAAAAGGTGCCCGATTTTTTAGTTGAACAATTGAACAAATATAGTTTTGATTTCTATCTGCTTTGTGCTCCTGATTTGCCTTGGGAAGCCGATTCGGTTCGTGAACATGGCCACGATAGAGAATTCTTTTTTAATTGGTATAAAAAAGAAATTGAACAAACAGGTAAGCCATTTCTTATTATAAAAGGATTTGGTAATGAACGAATTCAAAATGCCATTAACGGCATTCAAAAACAACAGAATTTAAAATTTTCATATTAATTTAGATGAATAAGGAATTACTAGAAACAATAAAAAAACTCTCTCAAATTGAGGGCTCTAAGGACGTTTGTCATGAGAATGGTACCAACGACACTATGCCATCAACAGTGGTATTGAATGAAATTGTACAACTTACTCGTTCCATTTTGTTTCCCGGTTATTATGGTGATGCTGCAGTTAATGCACATACCATGATGTACCATATTGGTGTCAATGTGGAACGGTTACTATTTTTATTAACTCAGCAAATTAAGGCCGGAATATGTTTCAATTGTAAAGAAGATGCTCAAAATATAGAAAAAGTTGAACGAATTGCAAAAAAGACAAGCAATGATTTCATACTTCAATTGCCTGTAATACGCGAACAACTTCATACCGACGTAATAGCTGCATATAATGGCGATCCGGCAGCAAAAAGCTTTGGAGAAGTGATTTTTTGTTATCCAAGTATTCGCGCTATAAGTAATTATCGTATTGCTCATGCTTTACTGCTTCTGGGTGTTCCATTAATTCCACGAATAATTACAGAAATGGCACATTCCGAAACAGGTATTGACATCCATCCCGGAGCAAGTATTGGAGAATATTTTACTATAGACCATGGAACCGGTGTAGTAATTGGAGAAACAGCAGTAATTGGTAAAAATGTAAAAATGTATCAGGGAGTTACCTTGGGAGCAAAAAGTTTTCCACTTGATGATAATGGCAACCCAATTAAGGGAATAAATCGCCATCCACATATAGGCGATAATGTAATTATTTATTCTAATTCAACCATTTTGGGTACAATAAAAGTTGGCGATGGTGCAGTAATTGGAGGAAATCTTTGGGTAGATAGTGATGTGCCGGAAGGTGCAAAATTAACACAAAAAAAGTAATGGTTGATACCAAAATACGAAACGAAAACTATATGGAATTTGAAATGATAGCTAAAACCTTTAGGGGTTTAGAAGAAGTATTGGCTACTGAATTAGTGAGTATCGGTGCTAATAATGTACAGCTTCAGCGCAGAGCTGTAAGTTTTACCGGCGATAAAGCCATGATGTATAAGGCGAATTTGTGTTTACGTACAGCGTCGCGTGTTTTAAAGCCCATTTTATCATTTGATGCATCCAATCCCGACGAAGTGTACGAACAGGTAAAAAAAATCAATTGGGCTGAATATATGACCGTTGATAGCACTTTTGCCATTGATTCAACCATCTTTTCTGAAGAATTTCGTCACTCCAAATTCGTTGCATATCGTGTGAAAGATGCAATTGCTGATTGGTTTACCGAAAAATATGATAGACGACCATCAGTGAGGTTAGATAGCCCGCAAATGATGATTAATATTCATATTGCCGACAGAAAATGTACACTTTCTTTGGATAGTTCGGGTGAATCATTGCACAAACGAGGTTATCGTGTTGCACAAACCGAAGCACCCATCAACGAAGCCCTTGCTGCCGGAATGTTGCTTTTAGCAGGTTGGAAAGGCCAATCTGACTTTCTAGACCCCATGTGTGGCTCAGGGACTTTACTTATTGAAGCTGCACTTATTGCGCTAAACATTCCACCCGGCATTTATCGTTCATCGTTTGCATTTGAAAAATGGAATGATTTTGATGAAGAACTTTTTGATAATTTGTATAATGATGATAGCTACGAAAGGCCGTTTAACTTTAAAATTTATGGCTCCGACAATTCACCTCGTGCCATAAAAATAGCGGAACAAAACGTAAAAAGTACAGGTTTAAGTAAATATATTCAACTGGATGTAATGTCAATTCAAAAAATTGAATCACCTGCACCAAATTGTATGATAGTAACCAATCCACCTTATGGTGAGCGTATTACTTCCGACGATATTTATGGACTGTATGCAGCCTTAGGTACAACCATCAAACACAGATTTGCAGGAAGTACTGTTTGGGTGATAAGTTCGCACGATGAATGTCTCGATAAAATTGGATTGAAACCTTCAGAACGCATACGATTATTAAACGGCTCACTAGATTGTTGGTATAATAGATATGATATATTTGCCGGAAAAAGGAATGACTTTGTAGCAAGTAAAAACTTAAATTCTTAATAATTCAATATTCAAAGTGCTGGCTGTCTGCACTAATCGAATAAAAAATTATGAATTATAAATTTTATATTTAATAACTGTTTGTAGTTTTCAAAAAAAAAGCTTACTTTTGCACTGCAATTGCCCAGATGGCGGAATTGGTAGACGCGCTGGTCTCAAACACCAGTGGATTCACTT
>JBMOHG010000179.1:0-6500 GCA_049317965.1 Paludibacter sp. | reverse complement strand
GGTTTAATAAAATTTGTTTTCATAATGTTTTAAAATTAAGTTTTAAAAAATGGATCGTTCTGATAATTCTATTTGTTTGATTTTTTGATGATTATTGTGGTTAATTGAAACCCCAGTCCTACCGAATACTCTCACTTTCTTATTCTAATGTTGGCAGCTGCGTTGTTGATTGCAATCAATCACCATATCCGGTAGGTCATGTTTATGTTGATGCTATAGGCTACAAATATACTCTTTTTCTTTTATTTATTAACTTTATGTCAATAACATTCTTATTTCCCCATCCCCTGAATAATTTTATTCTTGTTTTCGCTACCTAGAGAGGAATCGAGTCGGTTCCACCATCTTATTGGCAGTTACGAAATGATAAATCATTTCTCACAGCACACCTACGCTCAACAAAGGGTTATTTTAAATCAAATTTTACAATATTGCTTGAAGTATAGCTTCCAAAGAAGCCAATTCCGCCAACTATATTATTCTTGATTTGAACGGGCTCTGAAAAAAAATCATTGCCACTACTTGCACTACGCGACTTAAGATAGTAGTAATAATCTTTACTAATGTTTTGGAGACTGATAAAGACTTCTATTTTTTCTGCTGCTCCGCCTGAATTTATAGTATTTCCTGAATCTAAACTATATTTTGGATACCTTTTATATAGCAAATAATCAGCATTAAAAGACAGTGAATATGTTTTTCCATTAAAAAGGTCATCGGAAAATACATTGTATTTGTTGCTTGAATTCGTATTTGTATTTTTGCCTGTAATTGTACTTGTAACTGTGTTAGCGTTTGGATTATTTCCTATTACATTATCATTGAATTCAAAGTTATATAAGTCAATTATTTTTTCTATAGGTTTACCCCATATAAATTCAAAAAAATGTAACTTCTTTTGTACTATTAACCTGTAATAATTTTTTTCGTTACCATTATCTGTAAATTTGAGTATATAATTTATTTTAAATATTTTTTCTAAAGCGCACGTGTCACCATTTGATAATAATATATAATTAGTTGTTTGAATAATCCTTGTTGTGTCCACATAATTAATTACAGTAGGGTTACAAAAAGATGTCTGAGAACTCACTTCATTCATTGAGGGTACATTCACTACTAATTTTACCATATCGCCAATAGCAGGTCTATATGTACCCTGATATTGACCATTGGTTATTAAGCCCATTTTTTCTTTTAATACTCCATTTACAATAACAGTCACATCTGCATTATTTACGTCTTGGAAACTCACCGTATCATTTAAAAAGAAACGACTTAATGAAACATGAGCAGAAACTACTGAATCAGGACTCAGTATGCTATGTATTACTACCATAGGTTTTGAAATCTCCTCATTAAATTCAATATTTTTTTGACATGAAGAAAAAGTAAATAAACATAACAAAATGCTGAAAAATATTTTAATTAATTTCATAACAGTGTTTTAAAATTTATAAGAATAACTAACAGAAGGAATAATAGGAAAAATTGAAGTTTGTGTGAGATGACTGATTGTTTTTGTATATGCTCCTGTCGATGAAACACCTTTTGAAGTATCAATAACAGTCTCTTTCGTTACACTTACAAGAAAAGGATTCAATTGGTTGTAAGCATTATATACACTTATGTTCCAAGTACGTAATCCATGTTTTTTTTGTTTGTGGAAGTTTATTCCTAAATCCAATCGATGATAAGTTTCGTATCTATAATTGTTCCGATTGCTGATATAGGGCAAGGTGTTTGTTTCACCAACAAAATTATTCAGGTTGGTTTGTGGTAGTTGAGTACCATCGTAATTTTGCAATGCCAATGTTCCACAATTCCCAGAACTAATAACCCAAGTGCCAGCAATATCAAATCTGTTACTAAACTTATGCATAACTACCAGACTGAAACTATGAGGACGATCGTATTTAGCTGGAAAAGTTGTTCCATAATTTATTTCCTGGTTGGGGCGGTCAAACAGACGCTCTGTTTTTGACCAAGTATACCCAATCCAGCCTGTAGTTTTACCCACTGTTTTCTGAGCCATAAATTCTATACCATAAGCCCAACCTCTACCCATATTCACTTTATCTTCCCAACCAGTACTCGAGCCTAGAAACGATGCTCCATCTTTGTATTCAATCAAATTGTTCATCGATTTATAATATGCTTCCACTGAAAAGTCAACGATGTTTTTGAAGTTATAAAATACACCTGCCGAATACTGGATAGATTGCATCGGAGAAATTCGTTTTGTAACTGGCACCCACAAATCGGTTGGTAAACTTATATTACTATTCGACAATAAGTGTATATACTGACTCATTGATGCAAATCCTGCTTTTATTGAAAGATGATTATTAAGTAATACTCGCAAACCAATACGTGGCTGAGGTAATGAATTATAATATCTATTTTGTACTAAAAAGGCTGAGTAATTCAGACCTAAATTTAACTCAATAGCCTGACTCAAACTGATATTATCCTCAAAATAGGCAGATATTTCGCTAGCCGTAACATTTTGATCACCATAAGTAGTATCCATTAGTTGCGTATTTGTACTGTCAGTACTAGTAAGTTTAAGAACATTTACACCTGGTCTAAAAGTATGATAAATATAATTTGCACCGAACTTTACATTGTGATTTGGACTTGGCGACCAATCAAAATCAACTTTCGCGGCATAATCATCAATCCCCGATTTATAACCTATATCTGTCTGTTGCATGGTTGTGGTAGGTGGTGTTTGAATGACAGTTAACACTTCAGTGCCTTCCGACATTTTAAATCTGTACCGAGTATAAGAAGTAGTCGTATTCATAAACAGCTTGTTGTTTATAATGTGATTCCATCGCAATGCTGTTATCATATTACCCCAGTTCCATCCGAGTTTTAATCTGCCAGTTTCAATGCCACCAACTATACCATTATCAATTTTATATTGCTGCATATCTCCGTATATTACATCTTCGCCAATATAGGCACTCAAGTACAAACGATCTTTATCAGAAAATTTATGACTTATTTTGCCATTCAAATCGTAAAAATAATAGCCAAAACGAGTAGTTCCTACACCTCCATTTTTATCAGCATTATCAATCAATGGAATAAAAGGTGTAGCAAATAAATCAGCATAGGTTCGTCGAGCGGAGATATTAAAGGTAGTTTTCTCTTTAATAATTGGACCCTCTATATTGATTTTTGAAGAGATTAAGCCAATGCTCACATTACCATGAATTTCTTTGTCATTACCATCATTCATTTTAATATCAACAACCGATGATAAACGACCACCAAAACGTGCAGGAAAACTTCCCTTGTACAAAGTTACATCCTTAATTGCATCAGCATTGAATACAGAGAAAAATCCAAATAGATGATTTACATTATAAACTGGTACGCCATCTAATATTAATAAATTTTCATCCGGACCTCCTCCCCTTACATACATACCCGCCGAACCCTCAGTGCCAGCATTAACACCAGGCAATAGCTGCAATACTTTAATTACATCGGTCTCGCCTAAAAGACTGGGTACATTTTTAATTTGTGTAATAGGTATGTTTATGAGACTCATTTGTGAACTTTTAACATCCATCCCTTTCCTGTTGCCCAATATAGTAACTTCATCAAGTTCTGTACTTTCTGATAGTTTAATGTTGATAACTGTATCCTTGACTAAATTAAAATCGCAGGTTTGCGTTACAAATCCTACATAGGAATATCTCAAATTGACCTTGCCCATTGGCAATGTTAATGAATAAAATCCGTAAGAATTACTAACTGTTCCCCCACCTGTTTTTTTTTCAAATATAGTAGAGTTAATTATTGTTTCTCCACTTTCTTTCATGGTAATATATCCACTTACAGTGTAGTTTTGAGCGTAATTAATATTGGCTGTGAAAATATAAAAAAGGAAAAGCAATTTCAGTTTGTTCATTTTTTTTGAATGATGTTATTAATTATAATTTTCAAAATATAAAAGGTACAAAAGTACAATTTCGGAATCATGTGTGAAAATGGTACTTGTATATACAATTTTTTATTTTAGCAGTAAGACTCAGTTTTGGAAAATAAATATTTGGAAAAATGGTGAAGTGAATTCACTTCACCATTTAAAATAAATAAATAATTATTATAAAAACACTTATTTCGTACCTTCTATAACGTAACAACAGTCACCATTATAACTGTAGCCCATACCACCATTGCCAAGTTCATTGATATTTGTAGTGTAAAAATGATCAAAAATGGATGAATTGTAGTATTGACGAAGTCCTACAGTATTAAAAGTAGGCGTTGTGTAAACAAAACCAATAATTCCCTCATTAATATACCCATTATTATCACCAGAACTTTTAACCGTCGTATAATAATGATCCGTATAAGTTATACTTGAAAAAAGACCTGTTTTTTTCTTTACGTTTTTATAAAAACGGTAAAATGGTACTGTATTGGTTTCTTGATTTTGAAAAATAAATGCTTGAATTCCTTCATAATACCAGTTATTACCGCCAATCCCAATTTCGTTCCAATTGGTTGTGTAAAAATGATTAGATTTTGTATCACTATATCTATATAAAGGTACTACAGGTAAAACCGTTATCGCTTTACCCATAATATAATTATCAACAGCAGTTTTTAGAGCTGCTTTTTTTATTGGATCTGCAACAAATTCGTAAATTGCCATTAACGAATTATCGCCAACATCAATTAGCTGCAAACTGCTTGCTGTAGTTTTGCTAACAGTTGCACTCCATTGATTAAAATTTATTGGTGTTGAAGTTCCTAAACCGGGCGTCCATGTTCCTAAAGGGCTTGCACCTGTTCCACCAATAGTGCTAAAAGCCATTGATTCTTGTTGAAAAATATTCGATCCAGTTATTGTATAGCTTGTTGTAGCACTCAAGGACAAATTCGTATTTGTTGCAACTGTTACACCCACTTTGGCACCATAAGAAGCAGAGCTTTCTTTAGTGCTGTTATTGACGTAACTTTTGTATGTAAATCTCATTTTACCTCCAGTATAAATCTCTGTATAAACATGTGTTCCATAAAGTGATATAATTTGCTCGGGAGTTAATGACAACAAATCGTTTTTAAAATTATCTGTTAAATAACTTTGAAGTGTCGATAAAGGAGTGTATTTGTTGATTGTATGATGAGATACATAAACATTCATATCCGCTATAGCGTACGAATATTTTGAAGTAGTTGTTTTATAACCATCAAAATCAGCACTCAAACTTGCAGTAAAAGGAATACCTTCAATTGGAATTGCTCCAGCAATTGAAAATTTGTTACTATACTTTTTAAGCAACGTTTTTGCATCACTACCGCTTTTTATATCCAATTCAGAATGAATAGGATCATCAGATGCAATTAAGCCAGTAACTGCCTGTAATTTAACCACATCAATAACTGGATATGTTGTTTTCATAATATCTAAATATGGTCCTGTTGCATCAAATGCAAATCCCAACACATCATATTTATTGTCACCTCGAACTTTAAATTTTGACGATACATTATTCTGATTCATTGAATCTTTTGTTGCATCTGTCAAATTATCACTACAACTATACATTAAAACTAAAAATAATGGTAAAATATGTTTCTTCAATTTCATTTTGTAATTTCATTTTGATTTTTAATAAACTTAGAATGTTTCATTTTAATTTCTTTTCTAAAGACCGAAAGCTGGTCAAGTAATTGTAAAATAAAATAATATATTTGCTTTCTAGTTGTTTATTTTGTAGTTTTGTATTGTCCCTTTCTTTTTTTAGTGAGTGATAGGGCGGAAGTCGGAACACCATTGTGCCAACAAGTCATGAACCGACTCCGCCTTTTTTGCCTCTGTTTCAATTTAATCCCCCTGCTGTAATTTTAATCCAGTAAGATTTAAATCCTTTACGCTTTTTAATTTTCTAAACATGATGTTTGTTTTTTTAATTATCTATTGATTGAAATTTCTATTATACTCAAACTTTCCTTATTTCCCCATCCCTTCAATAATTTTAGTTTTGTTTTCGCTGCCCAGCGAGGAGCCGAAGTAGAAACTGAATACTTGCGTAATGATGGCACTGAGTACACCCAGCACGTAGAGCACCACATCTTTCACGCTGTTTTGAATCAGGTCGTTCCGGAAGATGATGATAAAGAACAATGAGAAAATAAGCAGGGTACTTCCCATAGCCAGTAGCGCACTTATGTTTTTGGAAAACCACGAGGCATTGGCACTCGTCTCTACTGCCGTACTGCGTTGTCGGGCACTGTCGATGTCCTGTAGCACATTTTTTTGTTGTTCTACTCCCAGCCGTTGCCTGTCGAGCTGATAATCGTTTTCGGCTTTCTTTAGCTCCAGTTCCTGTTGCAATAGTTCTTCTTTGGTGGTTATTAGTTTATCGAGCGTTGTGCCCACGCTGTCCACCAGCTTGCCGGCTCCGCCGGAGAATAAATCGGTTATAAAAGACATAATGATAGTGGATAGTTGATAGTTGACAGTGGATAGT
>JBMOHG010000178.1:0-6532 GCA_049317965.1 Paludibacter sp. | reverse complement strand
GCAATGATATTTCCCAGATTTTTTTGGATATTTATAATTGTGCTGCGGTGAACCGAAATAACTTCGGTATGCATCGTATGATCGTTTACAGTTTCGGTTTTTACCGGTTGAAAAGTTCCTGCACCTACATGTAAAGTAAGCTCTTCAGTAACTATTCCTTTCGATTTAAGGCTTTCAAATACTTCGGGCGTAAAATGCAAACCTGCTGTAGGAGCTGCCACCGATCCTTTTATTTTGGAATAAACAGTTTGGTAAGTGGTCAGGTCACTTTCCTCGGTTTTGCGGTGAAGATAAGGTGGAATAGGTAACTCGCCAGCTAGTTCAAGAATATCGGCAAAATGTATATCTGAGTTATCCCATGAAAAATGAATGCTATGTATATTGCCGTCTGAATTTAAATGTTCAGCTTCAAATGTACAATTCTTTCCCTTTATTTCCAGCACTTTACTTAATTTTCCTTCTTTCCATTTTTTCAGATTACCGACCATACATTTCCAGCAGCACTCTGTGGTTGCTCCTAACGATTGAGCATAATCGGCTGGTGTAAGTGGCTCTAAGCAAAATACTTCGATGCGAGCTCCTGTATTTTTGTGAAAAATCAATCGGGCTTGAATAACTCGGGTGTTATTGTAAGCCAACAAAGCATTTTCGGGAAGAAATTCAACTATATTATTGAAATAACTTTGAATGATGGTTTCATCTTTATATACCAAGAGTTTTGATGCATCGCGTTTTTCCAACGGATATTTTGCAATGCGCTCATCTGGCAGCGGATAGTTGTAACTATCGATATATATAGGTTGATTTTCTTTTTTATTTTCCACGGATTATTTTGATTATAAAAACGGAGCACAAAAGTAATAAAAAAAGCGCAGTCTGTTTTTTGTCGAATTTGCATTCAATCTTTATAAAATCTTTATGCATAACCAAAACATCTTTATGTCAGATTTATATAATTAGTCGGAACTTTGCATCGAAATATTTCTATAAAAAATTTAAGATTAAAATGTATGACTGATGTTATTGGAAAAGTTAAAAAAACAGTGATTGGAAATCCTCGTGATTTGAAGGATAGTACTACGTTTCGACAAATTTCACTTGTTGTATTTTTGGCTTGGGTTGGCCTTGGATCCGATGCTCTTTCTTCTTCGTGTTATGGTCCGGAGGAAATTTACAAAACGCTGGGTGTTCATGTCAACTTGTCAATTATTGTTGGATTGATTACCATGGTTACCATTTTTATTATCAGTGCCAGTTACTCACAAATCATTAAATTATTTCCTCACGGTGGTGGTGGTTATCTGGTAGCTACACGGTTAATTTCACCCAATGTGGGTATGATTTCTGGTTCCGCTTTATTAATTGATTATGTATTAACAATATCCATTTCGATTTCCAGTGGTTCGGATGCTTTTTTTAGTTTTCTCCCAATACAATTTCATGAGTTTAAAGTTGTGTTTGCATTGTTTATACTTGGTATTCTGACAATTCTAAATCTTCGTGGTGTAAAGGAATCGGTTTCGGCATTGACACCAATTTTCATTGTTTTCGTACTTTCTCATGTTTTTTTGATTGTGTATGCATTTTCGACCCATGCACCTCAAATCCAAAATGTAGCTGTTCAAACCAGTGCCGATTTTTCGGATTCTATTACTCAATTGGGAGTTTTTGGAACGCTGATATTAATAATGAAAGCATATAGTATGGGTGCAGGGACTTATACAGGAATTGAAGCAGTAAGTAACGGTTTGCCCAATTTGCGCGAACCCAGAGTGAAAACTGCCATTAAAACCATGCGACTGCTTTCTACTTCACTTTCGGTTGCGGTAATAGGGTTAATTATTTCGTATTTTCTTTTTGATGTACACATTGAAAATGGTAAAACGCTGAATGCAGTTTTAATAAGTAAAGCCATTGCAACATGGAATCCTTTTGTTGGTCAGTCATTTTTATACATTACATTTATTTCCGAAGCAGCATTATTGTTTGTTGCAGCCCAAACTGGTTTTCTTGATGGCCCACGTGTAATGGCTAATATGGCACACGATTCCTGGTTACCCCGCAGTTTTTCAATGCTAAGCGACCGTTTAGTTTCGCAAAATGGAATTATGATTATGGGTTTTGCGGCTTTTGTAGTTATATGGTTATCAAAGGCTTCGGTCGGATTTTTGGTGGTTCTTTACAGTATCAATGTATTTATCACCTTTTCATTGTCTCAATTTGGCATGGTAAAACATTGGATTATAGAGCGAAAAAGTGACAAAAATTGGTTTTGGAAATTGCTGATAAACGGAATTGGTTTTATGCTTACCACATTTATTCTGATAACAGTAATTGTTATCAAATTTAATGAAGGTGGATGGATTACTATAATAATAACCGGTAGCTTGGTGGCACTAGCCATTTTTATAAAACAACATTACAAAAGAATTGGAAAAGAGGTTGGTCAAATTCAAAAAATAATGAATTCGAAAATGCCCGAAACCATTGCCGAGCTCAACAAAAATTTATCACGTAAAACAAAACTTACTGAAGTTGATTACAGCGATATGACTGCCGTTATTTTGGTCAATGGTTATACAGGTGTTGGTCTATATTCATTGTTTAAGGTGTTAAGCAAATTTAAAGATGTGTATAAAAACTTCGTGTTTATACAAGTGGGAATTGTGGATGCTGATAGTTTTCATAAAGAAGCAGTGATTGAAACTATTACCGAAAATATTCAACAGGATTTGAGCAAATTTGTATATTTAATCAAACAATTGGGATATAATGCTGAATATAAGTATAGTATTGGTACCGATGTGGCCGAAGAAGTCATTAAAATTGTCCCGGAAATAGTTGAACAATACAATAATACCACGTTTATAGGAGGACAATTGGTTTTTAGCGGAACTTATCGTGCCTCCAGATTATTGCATAACTATACAATTTTTGCTATCCAACGAAAATTATTCAAAATGGGGCTTACCTCGATTTTGATCCCAATTTCATTGAGAAAAGCAGTGCAAGTAAATAATTATAAATAACATAAATAAAATGGAAAAGTTAATTGAAGACCTCATTTCACGTATTGAAAAAGAAAAAGCACATAGCTTTAGGGTCATTGAAAAATCATCATTTAGTGATAAATCTTTCGAATGCATACACACCGGGAAAATATTTGCTTTCGATTTCTGCACAAATGAATTAAGACGTCTTTTAGATTATCAAAATGCAAATGAGAATTAAAAGGTCTGATTTGCGTCAAAAAAAATATGTAAAATTGAAATGAAAACCTTATTCGAACGAGAAATAAATAACGATAAACGAGTAGAATCCGCTCAAAATAACTAATTTTGAAGGGATTTTGTAACTGTTGTTGTGTTTATGTTAATTGCGTGTGTTTATGAATATCAAATACTTTAATCAAAATCCTAAAAATCAGTTTTTTATCAGCATTATTGTAACGATTTTTGCCTCAATAATCTGTTACTCACTTTCCGATTTTATTGGATACAGAAGCGTAGCTTTACTATTATTGGCCACTGTATCCATATTAGCTATATTTTTCACACTTTATCCAGTTTTAGCGGCGGCCACTTTAAGTGCTTTAATCTGGGATTATTTCTTTATTCCACCTCATTTTACTTTTCATGTCAGTAGTTCAGAGGACGTGCTTATGTTGTTGATGTACTTCATTATTGCGCTGATTAATGGTGTATTAACTTCAAAAATAAGGGGAATGGAAAAATTGGAACTACAAAAAGAAGAGCGACAAAATACTATAAAACTTTACAAAACACTTTTTGATTCGCTTTCGCACGAGTTGCGAACCCCAATTGCTACCATTGTGGGCGCTTCTGATAATTTATTGCAAAAAGACTCTAACGTTTCTGAAAGTGACAAAACTAAACTTATTGAACAGATATCAATTGCATCATTTCGCTTGAATCGTTTGATAGATAATCTGTTGAATATGCAAAGGCTTGAATCCGGTATGTTGAAAGTGAAGCTCGATTGGTGCGAAATAAATGAGCTTATAAATTCTGCAGTAAATAGATTAGGGAATGAACTTTCTACTCATAATTTGCAAATTAATATTCAGGACGATTTACCGATTATTAAACTTGATTTCGGATTAATTGAACAAGTGCTTTTTAATATGTTACACAACGAAGTTTTATATACTCCAAACGGGTCAACAATTCATATTTCAGCTAATTTGAATAATAATGTTTTGATTATCTGTGTTTCAGATAACGGAAAAGGATTTACCGATGAAGAGTTAAAATTGTTATTCACCAAGTTTTATCGTTCTTCTGTAAAAACTACCGGTGGAACAGGGCTTGGATTGTCTATTGTAAAAGGTTTTGTGGAAGCACATGGCGGAAGTGTAAAAGTTGAAAACAATGTTCCTCATGGGGCAAAGTTCACTTTGGAAATTCCAATCGAAGTTTTACAAATGGAAGATTATAAGGATTTTACAAATAATGAATTACATCAATAAATTTGAAATAGATGGAATCAAAAATGAGTATTTTGATAATCGACGATGAAGTTCAAATTCGTAAATTGCTCGAAATTACATTGAATAGTAAAGATTATCACACACTTTTGGCCGCAACTGCCCGCGAAGGTATTACAATGGCTGTGGTTCATCCACCCGATTTGATTATTCTCGATTTGGGGTTGCCTGATGAAGATGGTCAAGTGGTTTTGCAAAAATTACGTGAATGGTATTTGGGAGCTATCATCATTTTATCTGTTCGTAGTTCCGAAGAAGATATTGTGAAAGCATTGGATTCCGGTGCAAATGACTATCTGACGAAACCATTTCGTACAGGCGAATTACTTGCCCGAATTCGTACTGCACTTCGTCAAACTCAAAATACACCTCAGATTCAAAAACTTGAATTTGATAATCTGCTTATTGATCTGACTACAAGAATAGTAACACTCGATAATGAACCAATAAAACTGACAGCTACTGAGTATTCATTATTGACATTATTGGCCAAAAACGATGGAAAAGTTTTAACTCACTCTTATATTTTGCGAAATATCTGGGGCCCTGGTTATACACTTCAATCTCAATATCTTCGTGTTTTTGTAGGGCAATTACGTAAGAAAATTGAACCAAATCCAAATAATCCGAAGTTTATAATTACTGAATCCGGAATTGGTTATCGTTTCTGTACAAAAAAGGATGAATAGATGAATTTGTTCTATCTTTGCAAATGATAATTCAAAAGTAAAACTATTCAATAATAGAAATAATGATAAAACGAGGCGATCAAGTGCGTTTTCTAAACGCTGTAGGTGGAGGAATTGTAACCCGTGTGGATGATACAAAAAAAATGGTATATGTAGAAGATGCCGATGGTTTTGAAGTACCGGTCTTTGAACGTGAATGTTTATTGGTCGGAACTATTAATAAAGAAACTAATTTCCCGGTAAAAGATTTTAGCTCAAAAACGAAAACAATAGTTGAAGTATCCCCATCCACTGAAGCTGAAACACGAAACCCGGAACATGAAACACGAAACATTGAGCCAATTATCGAAACTCCCGAAGGTGATAACCTGACAGCTTTACTTGCATTTTTTCCTTTGGATATCAAGCAAATGCAAACTACTTCTTATGAATGTTATCTGGTGAACGATAGTAATTATTATCTTAATTACAATATAATATCCTGCGAAAATGATTCATGGAAAAGTATTGCCAACGGACTTATTGAGCCCAATACACAGGAGCTTTTGGCAGAAATAAACAAAGAACAATTGAGTATTTGGGAGCGTTTGCGTATTCAACTTTTGCCTTTTAAAAGAGATAAAAGTTACACTCCACAAAGTTTAATAGATGTTGTTATAAAAATAAATACCGTCAAATTCTACAAACTACATAGTTTTACTGCCAACGATTACTTTGATGAACCAGCCATGTTGGTAGATATCAATGCTGAGAAAGAAAAGGAAGTTGAAAATCAAAAGATGGCAGAAATTTCGCCCGAGGAAATTAAAAAGGCGATGTTTAGCAAGGAGGAATCATTACGCCCCCGAATTGTAAAACGACCACAAATTGCAGAAATAATAGAGATTGACTTGCATATAAACGAATTGTTAGATTCGACCACAGGCATGAGTAATGGCGAAATGCTTCAATGTCAATTAGATAAATTTCACGCTGTGATTGAAGAAAACAAAAACCGCAAAGGACAAAAGATTGTCTTTATTCACGGTAAAGGTGAAGGAGTTTTACGGACAGAAATTGAGAAATTACTCAAAACCCGCTACAAAACTTATTATTTTCAGGATGCTTCTTTTCGCGAATATGGCTTTGGGGCTACTATGGTAACGATTAAGTAAAACACCGAATATTTAAGCCATGAAGTGCGAATTATTCCTCCAAGGCAGGAACGAGTTTATAATTTAGCTTGGCTTTTAGTTAGCTATTACACTCTTTTGGCTGGTCGTTCAAGGTTCAGATTTGTTATATCGGCAAAATGTTGTGCAAACGCCATAAAACAAAAACGCTATTAATCTAATTT
>JBMOHG010000177.1:0-6549 GCA_049317965.1 Paludibacter sp. | reverse complement strand
CTCGAACCAGATCCCTGTTCTTCGATGTAACCAAGCATTCCAAGTACAGTTTTTAGCTCTGTATAGCTAAAGTCTTTAGGTTTAGCCAACAATCGTAGGAGTATTTTCTCTGCTTTCGACATACTAATAAATGAAACACAAAGATATAACATTTTTTTTGTAACTAATGTTTAGTTGCAAAAAATATTTCCTAAATCATTGATATAAAAAAGAAGAATGCAATAAAAACAACATTGGCAAATTCTTTGAATAGTTCAACATAAAAGCTGGGGTTAGAAATAAATTCCAACGGCAGCACCAAGGATTTAGATTTATTTTGGTGTAAATGCTATTGAACTAGGATGCCATTCCAATAAATAAATCGGCTGAACCTCAATAATAGAATTTCAGCCGATTTAGTTTTCGTAATGTCCGAAAAACAAATACGGGCATTACCCAATTTGGCAACACCCGAACAAATATCATCAATTAAGCATTTGCAGCTGGTTTTACTTGGTCTGCTACCACTGCTTTGGAGCTTATTTTGTAAATTACGTTGGCAGCGGCTGTGTATTTTTGGTAGAACTCGGGTGCTAAGTTGGTTATTTACGCACTATATATCTATATAATAGATATTAATTTTGAATATCAAATAATTCGTGTTATCTTTGTGTCAAATTCGCGAACAATGAGAATTATTGCAAAAAGCACCCTTGTTAATTACTATCTGAAATACGAACAGGCAAAAATACCGCTAGAATTGTGGTATAGAGAAACCAAAAAAGCCAATTGGTCTAGTTTTTCTGATATTAAAAACACATTTAATAGCGTGGATAGTATTGGCAATCAACATTATGTATTCAATATTAAAGGAAATGATTTTAGATTAATTGTAGTTGTTCAGTTTACTATTAAAACAGTTCTGATACGTTTTGTTGGTACGCACAAAGAATATGATAAAATAAAAAATATAAACACAATTTGATTATGGCAGCAATAAAAAACGAAACAGAATATAACGCTATAATGCAACGCGTTGAGGAATTAATATCGTTAACTAATGATACCACAGCATTGACAGACAAGAACTTGATAGAGCTTGATATGCTTTCGGCACTTGTTGAAGAATACGAAGAAATTCATTATCCTATTGGAACGCCTGGGTTTATAGCCGTTTTGAAACTTAGAATGTATGAAATGGGACTTACACAGAAAAAAATGTCCGAAATGCTTAATGTAAGTCAATCACGCATAAGCGATTATCTTACAGGAAGGAGTGAGCCAACACTAAAAATTGCAAGAGATATAAGCCTAAAACTCCATATAGATTCTTCCATTATTCTCGGAGTATAATTTTAGTTGCGCTTCGGTTGTAACGAAGTTGCAGTTTTTTTTATAGCATAAATATCGAGTGCCAATGTACTAGAAGCAAAGCTGGTGGTACATAACGATTTTTATCGGTGAGCTTTGCTTCTCACACGACATAGCGAAAGACGCTATGCCGAACAATTTAGTTTTACGCTACAAGGAACAAGGTTTTATTGTGTAAATGCTATTGAACTAAGATGTCATTCCAATAAATAAATCGGCTGAAACTCATTACTGAATTTCAGCCGATTTTATTTTTAATGTGCTTTTGTTGTGATAGTCTGACTTAAAGTCAAACTATCATTTTCTGTCACTTTTTTACAATATCACTTTAAAGGTTTTCAATCCAGTTTTTACTAAATAAACTGCATCTCTTTGAGCTGGTAAAACAATACGCAATCCTTGTGAATTTACAGTTTGAACTTTCTTGCCGCTTATACTATAAAGTTCTACCCTTTCGCCTTCCGAAGTTCCTTCAATCACTATTTCCGACTGTGTAGAATATACTTTTGTATTGCTATTTACCAACTCTGGCGCACCTGAAACCGTACTTACAAATGCCACATTAAGCAATGAATTAGCCGTAATAGATGGCACAGTATAAACGCCATTTACCACCGCAGAAGTAACATCTGCATTGTTATAAAATACAGTGCTTACTTTCCAACCACTAGCTGGTGTAAAATCAATTACTGGGGTACTTCCATATTCTACAGCCAAATTCATAGTGCCACTCACTGCCGATTTCAGCGACAGTCGATATTGCATTTTTTTGAAAGTAACTGCCAATGTTTTAGTAGCAATTACGGCTGGTGTAGTATATTGATTGGCTGTGATTTGCAATTTTACATCCACACCATCAAAAGTCAAAGTTGCCACTTCGTAACCAGTTGCTGGCGTAAGAGTAAAGGTTTTGGAAGTGCCTGAAACTATATTTATATTAGCACCATTCGCCAATGTTACGCTGTTTTCTGATACTGCTCCGCCAGTACCAATATTGGCAGTAATATGAAGATTATCACCCTGAATACTTGTCAAGAAGTCTTTCCAACCTGTAGCAGCTTTGTATGTAGCCAATGACGTTAAAGGAACGGTAACAACTGCGGTTAGTGGCACACCTACAAAGCAATTAAGCCCAAGAGTTGGAGGTACTAATTTCTGACAATTGATAACATTCACGCTTCCGCAATTTGCAAAAGCACCTTCGCCTAATGCAGTAACTTTTGTGCCAATATTGATAGTGGTAAGTGCACTGCAAAACTGAAATGCAAAACCTCCAAGCGTAGTAAGTGCATCGGGAAGGGTTACAATGGTTAATGCCATGCAAAATTCAAATGCATTAGCTCCAATTGTAGTAACGCCTGTGCCAATGGTAAGGTCTGTTATACTTGTACACAACTCGAAAGCATAGGTACCAATGCTAGTAACTGAGTTGGGAATATTTAAACTTATAAGTTTGTTACAATTATTAAATGCGTAACTGCCAATTGAAATTACATTTGCACCCATGGTTATACTTGTAAGACCAGTGCAACCATCAAAAGCATTGCTTCCAATGGCAGTTGCTCCATTTCCAATAGTTAATGCAGTAACTCCTGTACAACCCGCGAAAGCATAAGTTCCTATCGAAGTTATAGTTGTTGGTATATTTAAAGTAACAAGTCCTGTACAACCATAAAAAGCCTTACTAGCAATCGAAGTTATTGAATTTGGCAGAATTACGGAGGTAAGTGAGGTTTTTGATTTATAAGGCGTAACCTTACCTTCATAAAATGAATTTTCTGGAATCTCATTGGCGAGATACGACATAGAGTAAATATAACTAGTGGTGTTAATGTCACGACCAGGTATTGTTCCATACGCCCCAGTAAACGCTTTAATACTTACTGCACTCATATTCAATACAGCCAATGCTGGCATATTATCACGCATTATCTTAAAATCTCTTGCATCGAGATTACCAATAATAGTGAGGTTGGTAACAGTGCTTAACTCTGTGGCAGTAAGAGCTGTTGTACCCAGCGTACCTGCTTTGGCTACCGTTACCGATTTAGAAACTTGAGCTTGCAAACTTGTGCTAATAAGCACAATAAATAAAAATAAATTAAGTTTTTTCATTTTGATAAAATTTTCGAGAATACAATAGTTTTATTATGAAAAATCGCATAGAAAAAGAAAGTTGAACTTCTTTTTCATCGTTTTATACATTCTTTCTCACTAATATATCGGAGAATGCACCGTTTTTACTATGGTTTCTTCCTCCACAGTTAGGTTTATTGTCACATTGGCGGGTCAAGCCTAATTTAACCTATGATATTTTTTAAAAAGTTAATTATAAGTATTTAGTTATATTTTAAAGTGTTTGTTTTTGCCTACTCTATAGGTTTGGCTTCTGCTTATTTATCATTTTATTTTGCTGTTATTTTTTGTAAAATGTATACGTGTATCCTGTTGAAGCTTTACCAACATAATAAGTAATTTCATTTCTTTTAATTGATCCAGTCCAACTTGACGCACTGCCCCAAGAGTATTTTATTGTGTTGCCTGTGATTGAGTACGATTTTGATTCTTCAAAATACAAAGCTCCTCCACTTACATTACTTAAGTTTTTTACCCATAATTCAACTTCAGAATCGGATACAAACTTCAACATATAATACTCACTGAAATAATCATCTGTTGAACTTGGATAATACTTCCAATTAGTACCTACAATGTTTTCTGAAATGGAATAATCAAGGTCTTCACTGCATGACATAACCAATGACAAAAAAGAAATAAATACAATCGTTTTTATTGTTTTCATTATGATTAATTTTTTAGTTATTTTAATTAATTGATTTCGTTTTTCACACATAATAATTATATTTGACAGGCGCTAAGCACCTGTCAAATAAAAATAAAGCAATTTATTTTGTAGTCTTTTTTCTAATAAGAGTACCATAACCAATTAATTTTCCTTCATCAAAAGGTTTTGTAAATACCATTTGATTTAAAATAAAACCATCAAATTTGTTAAGCTTGCAATTGGCAATAATCTGTTTTTTTAATTCTTCAATTCCTTTTTCAGTTGGATCTTTCCCAAAAGTTGAAGGGATAGAAACTACAACAAATACTATTTGAGAATAATCATATTTCGCAAATAGTGAATCTGGAGCAATGGAAAGAATGTACGGTTCAGGTACTTTAACCTGACAAAAAACAGAGTTTAACAAAGTTCCGAAAACAAAAAACGCCACTAATAATACAATAATTTTTCTCATAACTCATTAATTTATTTATTTTTGCCTACTCATAAGCTTTTCAGCATCCGCTCCCTACTCTGTTTTGGATTTTCGGGTTTTTCCTTATTCGAAAGATTGATATTAAAATCAAATAATCAGTTTCAACAAATTGAGTTTTCCGAACCTAATTAATTGCCTGACATATAAATAAATGAAATTTCTTTTCCTTTACAAATTTCAACTAAAATTCTATTTGATTTTAATATGAAATTTCGGGTTTCTTCTTTTAGTATTTGTGACCCATCTCGATTAGTTACTTTCTCAAACACTTTAATGTATTTTCCATTTTGAATAGTACCATTAAAAGAGCCTCTAGGCGTTATCATCCATGTTGTATCTTTATCAAATTCGATATAATTAGATTCACCATATACTTTATTTCCTACAATTTTAAAATATAGTGTTGTTTTTTTTATATTGTCAGAATTCCTTGTGACATTTTCGAACCAGAGTTCATTTTTAGCAACTACAGTTTTATTAACTTGTTTGTGATATTGAGATTTACGAGACTGCCCATTCACATACATTGTAAAGCAATTGATGAAAAATAATGCTCCAACTGATATTTTTATTAAAGATATAGTTAAACTTTGCAATTTTCTTGGTTGATTAATCATTTCAAATGATAGGAATTCTTTGTTGATATTTTTAAGATTTTTCATATTCATTTTTTTTATTTTTTGCCTACTCATTAGCTTTTTGGCATCCGCTCCTTGCTTATAAGGCTTTTCAGAACACGCCCAGTTAATTAAAGTGGGCACTAATCTTCACTTTTTTTATTCTATTTGTCACATCGGCTTGTTAGACCATCTTTAACCTTTGATAAATTTTATATAGTTGAATGCTAGGTATATGGTTATGTGTTTTTCATTATCAGGCACAAAAAAAGCGTGGGAACTGTTTGCTTTATCACTGACTTGAGGTTCTGGACGACCCTGTAACTAATGATAAAGCAACAGCCCCACGCCTATATTGTATAGACATGGAGCGTTTGTTGCTATCATCCAAGTTACTTTTGAAATTGTCCAGATTTCAAGTCAGGATAATATTTTAAAACGCTTTGTTTTCTTTAATATGTAATGCCGCTGTCGCTACAGCGGACGAGGTAATAATGTGAGGTGCAAATGTATGAATAGTTTTTTACATTTGCATGGTAAAATTAAAAATAATATTTAAATTAAAAAACACACTTATTCTTCTGTAATAAATCCTATTCTTTTCCTTGGTTTTGACGTTAATTTTTTATCGGTATGCAATTCTGCTAACGATTTATTTATCAGCTCCATCTGAATTCGGGTATCTTCGTTTATGTCGTTGTAGTCTGTAAAAACATCTTCTATATAGGCTTTTAGCTCTTTTAGTTCGGTTTGAATGTCGGTAATTTTAGTAAGCGGATTTATTGCTGGCAATTGTCGTAAAGTTACGAAAGCACGCATGATTCCTCTGTTAATTTCTATAGCAGTTTTTGAATTCAAAACACTACTTAACATTGCCACGCCAAGTTCTGTAAAAACAAAAGGAGCATATTTAATATTGTAACCTCTACGTTTGTTCAAGGTCGCAAATTGCGTCCTTGAAAGCTCTGCAATTTCATCCTTTGCTAGTTGAAATTTAAAATCATCTCCTTCGAAACGTTCAATATTACGACGAACCGCTTCTTTAAGTCGTTTTGTTTCAATACCATAAATTTCAGCTAAGTCAAAGTCAAGCATTACTTTTTGGTTTCTGATAGTATAAATTTTGTTTTGAATGATTTCTATTTCCATTGATCTAAAGATTTAAACTTTTCGTCCACGCCGTTTGGCGCAGGCGTTTACTAACTTATTCCGTTGTAAGATGAAAGTGTCGAAGTTTCAAGAACGAGAATAAAAGCTAACGCTTTTGATAATATGTAATTCCGCTGTCGCTACAGCGGACG
>JBMOHG010000176.1:0-6620 GCA_049317965.1 Paludibacter sp. | reverse complement strand
CAAACTTTTAAAAATTGCCGCATTTTGGGTTATCAGGATACATATCGTTCGAAAAAAGGAACGCGTGGCTATTTCAAAAACTGTTGGATAGAAGGTGCAACTGATTTTATCTACGCAGGAGGAACAACCTTTTTTGACGATTGTACAATTAATTGTGTGAAAGGTGGTGGTTATATTGTTGCACCTGAGGATGCATATTCAACCATACCAAAAGCTTCAACAGTATGTCAAAAGTTTCTAAGGGTTGGATTTATTTTTAGAAATTGTAATATCACTGCCAACAGCGATGTAGCAGCAAATACCTATTATTTGGGTAGACCTTGGAATGTTACTGCCGGTGCATTTTATTTGAATTGTAAACTTGGAAAACATATTAAGGCAGAAGGTTGGCAAACAATGGGTGGAAATGAAACTACTGCTTGTTTTGCCGAATTCAATAGCATGGATGTAAATGGACTACCGGTTGATGTTACAGGCCGTGTGACATGGAGTTTTCAGTTACCACAACTTGATGTTGAGAATCTTTTGAATCCAACTTACATTTACGCATTATCATACACAACAAGTTATGACCCCGAAACTATTACCGCATTGCCTTCTTCACCGACGAATGTAAAAATGATTGGAAATACTATTTCGTGGGATGCAGTGAGTGGTGTTGCCGGATATTTGGTTTATAAAAACAATAAATTTTTGGCAGCTCCAACAGAAACATCGTTTGTTGATAATTCAGGTGAAAGTGGATTCTACTCAGTGTTAAGCATCTCTACTTTAGGCGTATTAAGTTCTGCCGCAACTCTTACAGGAATTGAAACAGTTCAGTATTCTAAAGTGGAAATTAAAATTTCTAAAGATGAGATTTTTTTCTCAGAGCCAGTAAAGTTTGCATTATATTCTTTAAGCGGTTTAAAAATGATTGAATCAAAAACTTTTCAGAATTCTACTTCAACTTCAGGTATTTACAAAGGAATATATTTGTTAAATACAATGAATGAATACGCGCAAGAACAGATAATTAAAATCAATCTACCATAATTTAAGAATAATATCAATTATTCCACAATTTAAGTCAATTTTGCCTATTGCAGAACGAATTGATAGAGTATTTTTGTATCAAAAATAAACAGCCAACTAATATAATTATGAAAAAACAACTAACATGGGCAATTTTATTGTTCATTTCAACAATAACAACGGTAAATGCACAAACGCTTGCTTTTCCTAGCGCAGAAGGTTATGGGAAGTACTCAACAGGAGGTCGAGGAGGAAAAGTTGTATTTGTTGAAAATCTTGATGATTATATTGCCTATAACAATCTCGAAACGCCCATTCCGGGTAGTTTTAGGTGGGCACTTACTCAATATCCCGGAGAACCACTTACAATTATCTTCAGAGTTTCTGGCACAATAAAATTAAAACCATACTTGCAATTGTCGGGTACAACCGTTAAAAGCATGAACGATATACGATGTTCACGAGCAAATCTGACCATTGCAGGTCAAACGGCTCCAGGTGAAGGTATTGTAATTCGTAATGCAAAAGTGAACCTTGGAGGCTCTACAGACTTAATTGTCAGAAATGTAAGATTTAGAATAGGTGATACCGCTGATCCTACTCCAATTTATGGTTATAAAGTAAGCGGAGTTGCTCGTGACACACTGGCTCCAGCAGGCTCTTTTTTGCCCGGTGGATCGGTGGGTTGCGAAAATGCACTACGCGTAATTTTTGACCATTGCGTGTTCGGCTGGTCGGGCGAAGAAAATATTACCATGTACGATAACAGATATACCTCAGTTCAATGGTCAGTTATGCACGAAGGACTTTATGATGATGGGCATGGAAAAGGTAATAGAAGTTATGGTGGACAGTGTGGTGGTATCAACGCTACATGGCATCACAATTTATTTGCACACAATTATTCCCGTTCACCACGTCTGAACGGAGCCAGAACCGACAATGAAACAAAGGTATTTATCGAGTATATTAATAACGTAAATTACAATTGGGGACGGTCGGGCGCTCCTTATGGTGGAGATATAATCGCTGGTGCTTTACGGTCTCACACAGCTAATTTTGTTGGAAATTACTATAAACCGGGACCGGGCACCGATGCAACAAAGGTGTTTTTTAATGCAAGTACAACCTCTGGTGCTAACTTTCCAAAGTGGTATGTTGCAAACAATATTATGGAAGGTACACCGGCACTTACTACAAATAATTGGGCAGGTTTTTCTGTAAGTTATGCAATTGGAACTATTGCAGACATCAAATCGGACACAATGTTATTGCCGCCATTGGCAAACATTTACAATGGTGCTTGGGTTGGATATCAACCTTTTAAAATAAATATTCAAACAGCCGAAGAAACTTATAATTCTGTAGTAGCGAAAGTTGGTACTATAAAACGCGACTCAGTTGAACGCCGAATAATTCGAGAAGTTAAGACCGGCACATCACTTTTTAAAGCATCACAAGGCAAATGGGGAATAATTGATAAGTCGTATAATGCTGAAGGTTACCTTCCTTACCCTGCTACAACAGCACCAGCGGATAATGACCGCGATGGAATGGCTGATGAATGGGAATCTGCTAACGGATTAAATCCGGCTAACGCAGAAGACCGTAATTTGAAAACAGCCGATGGTTATACTGCCCTTGAAGTATATCTGAATAGCTTGATGGGAGAAATGATACCTCATAATTTTATTTCGGCTGTCAACAATATTGACTATCGAAACATTTCAATTTATCCTACTTTAGTTTCTGAATTTATTACTATAAGCTCTGATTTACCATTGCTAAAAGCAGTTATTCACAATACCAGCGGAATTAGATTATCCGAACTGGCAATTGGTACTTCAAATAAAATAAATATGAATCATCTGGCACAAGGTTGCTATTTTCTAACTCTCTATTTGCAAAATAACAATTCCAAGATATTCAAAATTATAAAACAATAAAAAAAAACGACAAAATCCATTGGGTTTTTGAGTACAACTCTTTGTTTCTAACGTCTAAACAGTAAAACATCAAACTTTTTAAAATACTATTTTATGAAAAAAACTACAAAATTATTTTTAGGTGCATTTTTAATCACCCTACATCTCAACGTTTTTGCATTTGGACCTTATGGGACCCAATCTACATGTGGTAATTTTTATATTACGTCTAACACAGGTTGGTCGAACTCTGAGTATTATAAAATTATTGACATCGATGCTGCTACTTTAACCGATGCTGCATTGCCAAAATTTACTGCAGCCGATGGTGCGAAAAACGCATTAAATGAAGATTTCAAGTCCGGTTATTTTACAAGTCCGGTTATGACTACTACCGACGGAATTGTATATACTCCAACCAGTGTAAAGTGGCCAGTAAATTACTATATGGCTGCTTTTGCTCCCACAATGTATTGCAGCGCATGGTCAAAAGTAAATGTTTTAGGAAGTTTACCTTCAGGTAAAGCTACTTCTTGTTCGTTGAATGATAATTCAATAATGAAAAGTAACATTTATGATAAACCCGGATTTATTGAATTAAGCAGACTTGGTTCTGTTGTGTTAAAAACCCCTCCAAGTCGTCATGGATATATTCAGATTGACAGTTTACCGCAAGTTGAGAGAATTAGATGGTCATATTCTTCAACTTCTTATAAACGTGGTGTAAAAGCTGACATAAACTACAATGATGGGAAAGGGTGGATACCTCAACGCTGGATTGCAAGCGACTTTAGTGATTATGAAGGATCTTTTTCAGAACAAGGATATCAGTTCGAGGAAATTATTGGAAAACAAGATGATGCAACCTCCTTTGTATCGTTTCGTATTCGCATTTGGGATGGCGACAGTATTCACATGAAGGTAAATGCCAATGATTTATCAGAACAGGCAGTTCCATATTCAGCAACCATGGTTCCTTACGATCAAAAACAAACAGTTCGGGTTCATCAAATTCAGGTTTTCAGTAATATTATTCCTACGGTTGCACCGGTGGTAGTTGCAACTCCAAATGCTTTGGCTTCGGTTAATATGAATAACATTAAAATATATCTTTCTGAAAATAATATAGTCTTGTCGGAAGATGCAAATGTGGAAATTTACAGTATTCAAGGTCAGAAACTTTTCAAAGGATTTACTCGGAAGGTTGATGCTTCTGGTTACTCAAAAGGTATTTATATTATTAAAACAATTGATACGGCAGGCAAATTGCAGAATAAAAAGATAATGATTTGAAACGATTTATTTTGAATCAAACTCACCTTTCATTTGATTCCGAATTTCGATAATGCTAATCAAAGATAAAATCGGCTGAATAATAACAATTCAGCCGATTTCTTTTTAATCACTTCAATAATACCTCAATACTTTTTCTTCTTTCCTCAGGCAATACGCTTATTATCTGTACTTTTCCATCTTTCAGTTCGGCTTCTACAGTAGTATTTTGTGGTGCATGGAGTTTAAAATGCACATTCCATTCACGCGGCCATGCCGGGAAAAGAAGTATTTTGCCCTCGTCGGTAGTTTGCAACAACATTTCCTGCAAACCAATCATACCACTTCCGCCCCAGTTGTGGTCGGGACTCCAGTCGAAACCCGGACCCCAGAAAGCAGGGAAGCGATACGGACCATATGCCAGTTTGAGTGTATTCAGTCGCTTGGCTTCATCGATCAACCCAAGACAAGCCGCAAAAATATTATCCTGTTTCCAACCCACATGACTGCGGAATTTCAGTGCGTCAGTATCGTAAAAATAAGTGTTTCGGGCAATATCGAGGCTATCTTTTCCAACACCATACATCCTCCATGGAAATACCGGATATAGTTGTGGTGATTCAACATTATTTACCCGTTCCCATGTTTTGGCAGGTGAAATCAACGTTTTTCCGTTTACAGTGCGAAGAGGAATTTCAGGAATCCTATTTAGCAATGAATCATTTCCCAACGTTTTCAGTACAGTTCGCAATGCAGCAATTGTGCTTGAAGCATTATTTGCCATTTTATAGGTTTCGCAAGCTGACCCGGGGTAAATGATCAAATTTCCATCACCATCAAGTGCTTTTCTTCCGCGATGTTGCGCTAAATAGCGATAATGTTCGTCAAAAAATCGCACACAACTTTCAATCAATGGTTGGTAACGAGTTATATCTGCATTATTATAAGATTTTGTTTCCAGTATCATTTGGCAAAATTCCAGCACTGTATCCCATTCATATTCGAGCCAAGCGTTATATTCTACGCCTTTATCTGAATATTCGGGGCGTTTCAAGCCATATTCAGTGGCATTCGGCAAACCAAAATTTTCAATTTGTTCGGCAAAACAAGCTCCACCGTGCCCCCAATATGTTTTTGTGCGAAGCTCTGCATTTTTCAGTATCCGGTTATAAAAATCGAACTGAGCCGTCATTACATTATAATCACCGCTTTTGAGCATCGGCCAATAAACCAAACGCTGGTTTTGTGCAGTAAAAGTTCCACCGCTCCATTTACGATAATCGGGAGTGAATTTTTGGGTAGAATCTACTAAATTGGGATCAAAAGTAAATAATCCTCCATTGAAACGTGTTGGCCAAAGGCTGTGAGCATTGCAGCCCAACATATAACGAAACAATGTGTAATTGCGTGAAAGATTCGCGGCTTCACCATCAATATGAATAAAACTGCGATTCCAATAGTTATTCCACCATTCAATGCTTTGTTTGCGGTCGGTTATAGAGTTTATCGATGCAATGGTTTTGCTCAATGAGGCATTCCATGCATCAATATTCTCTGTTTGAGAAATTTCCAACGCAATGGTCAGACTTTGTCTGGTAAAAGCTTTTTTGCTTTTAAAAACCCATGCCTGATAGTCGGTATTGATATAAATTCCTTTTTCTATACCAGCGAAAGTCAGGTTTTGTCCCCACATTTTTCCACCCGAAGTAAGATTTGAGAGTGGATTATAAAGTTGTGTTTTTACATTTTCTAACCCCTGTTGTGCTACAGTAACGTCAAATATTGTTTTTGCCGGATTGCGGTGAAAGAATGTAATGGAATTATCAGAAACAAAAACCGAATCTTTTCCAGTAACAAGTCCCTTTGGCGGTGCCCATTTGTAAGAACCCTGATCACCCTCACCTTTACGGATTGGCCGATCGGAATAGCGCCAATTCTCATATCTGATTTCAGAGGTAACCTTTTGTTTACTCTGAATTTCCAATTGTATTACCGGTTTGAAAACATCTGCCCAAAGCTGAACAGTTGTTCCATTAGCTGAAATTTCCACATAACCGTCGTTTAGTTTCAGGGTTTGTTTAAAATCGTTTACATTCAGAAATGGGCTAGGAGTGAGGCGAATGCGAAAACGTCCTTGTTTGAGCATGGTATTGTTCTCGTCAAAAGCCCCGCTTCGACTAACATAAAACAGCAAATCACCATTTTCCACCCACACATTCATGCCAATATCACCACCACCACAGGGCATCGATTCTGAAGAATTGTGAGAAGGAGAAGTCCAGACGTAGTCCGGCTCGGAAAAGGAACACAATAAAAAAAATAATAAAAGAACCCCTAACCCCTGAAGGGGAACTAAGTTAGTTTTGTTTTTGAAAAAAGTCGTAAGTTTCATATTGATTAAAAGTTCAT
>JBMOHG010000175.1:0-6621 GCA_049317965.1 Paludibacter sp. | reverse complement strand
CCAGGCTCATTGAATGCTATATGACCATCGGCACCAATACCGCCCAGAAACAAATGGATTCCACCCAATGCTGTTATTTTGGCTTCGTAGGCTTCACATTCGGCTTCTAAATCAGGGGCATTTCCATTCAGGATATTGGCATTTTCAGGTAGAATATCGATATGTGCAAAGAAATTATCCCACATAAAGCTGTAATAACTCTGTAAATGTTTTTTGGGGATTCCAACGTACTCGTCCATATTGAATGTTACTACATGTCGGAAAGAGACTTTGCCCTCTTCATAAAGTCCAATCAATTTTTCATAAACGCCTAGTGGCGTTGAACCAGTGGGTAAACCCAACACGAACGGACGTTCAGCTGTTGGTGAGAACTGATTGATTTTTGTGGCAATATAATCAGCCACCCAGGTGGAAATTCCTGAGTAATCGGGTTGAATAATTAAGCGCATTTTATACTTGTATTTTGTTAGTTGGAATTACTTGCAACTCATAACTATTTGTTGCATTTTATCAAAATTCTCTTCCTGACTTTGCAATAACCGGAACTGAGCTAGCGTGCGTTGCCAGTTGTGTTGTGGCGATTGAATTTTGTAATAGGTATCGCCATTCAGATAGTCGGCAAAAAAGCGAACCGTTTGCATATAGCTCAGTAGTTTTGCTCCGAAAGCCAGATTTTCGAGTTCGATGGGACTGAGAAAAGTGGCTTTTTTCAAATAGCCTCGTGTATAGGCTTCAAATACGTCCATATTTACACCAATATTATCTAAATTTTCATCGTCTTCAGCACCCGTATTGGCTGCGGTACGCATGAAATCGCCAAAATCAGACAAAACAAAGCCCGGCATGACTGTATCCATATCTACAATACAAATCGGTTCGTCATTTTCGTCGAAAAGCAGGTTGTTCACTTTGGTATCGCAGTGGTTAATGCGTTTGGGTAATTTACCCTCGCGATATAGTCGCTCCGGTGCGCACATTTCGTAAGCACGTTTTTCTATTTCGTCAATCATCCATTGCGCGTCAGCTACTCGTCCTGCTTCATTGTTGCGGACTGCTTCGTGAAATTGCTCCAAGCGGAATTCCATATTGTGGAAATTGGGAATGGTTTCAATTAACTGATCGTGCGAAATATCAGACAACATACTTTGAAAGTTTCCGAAAGCCTCACCCGCTTTGAATGCCAACTCAGGCGTAATCACATCGTAACTATGCGTATTCTCAATGTTTATATACATTCGCCAATACGAACCATCAGCATCTTGATAGAACCATTCTCCTATTTTGGTGGGAACAAGCCGAAGCACTTTACGCTCTATATCACTTTCGCCAGCGGCAGCAAGTTTTACTCGTAAATGATCGGTTACTAAACGAATATTGTCCTGCAAACCTGCCACATTTCGAAATATCTGGTGGTTTATTTTTTGCAGAAAATAGGATTCTCCGCCTTTCTCCTTACTTTCAATAATAAATGAATCGTTGATATGTCCGATTTTCAGAGGACGGATTTCGCCGGTTTCGTTGGCAATGAGGAATTGTTGTACAATGTTTTGCATCGATCAGAAAGATTGAGTGTTTATTGGAGATTTTAATGGAATTCCTTAATACCACCTTCGTAAGAAGAAGATGGTATTAAGGTCAAAATTAATCAAAGTTTAAACTATATCGGTTTTAAACGGATTAGTTTTCATATATTCCGTAATTAATGAAGCACTTTCACCCGGTCCTTCGGGTGGAGTGGATTGCAGTTGCAACGAAATTTCATTATCGAGTTGAATAACTTCTATTTTGGGTGCTAAATATTTTCTATTTGTTTTCATTGGTATATATTTTAAAGGTGAAAGCATAGAAAGGCATGAACTTAAATACATGACTATCTTTTCATTAATTTTTATTTTACTATTACTTTAGTTGTTATTTCTTTACCATTGCCAGATACTCTCACTATATAAACGCCATTTGTCAGTTTGCAGTTTGAAATTTGATAATTAGAAGTTGATATTCCTTCATCCATTTTTTGTCCTACAGCATTGTAAATGCCAAATTTGCATTTTTCAAGTGTAATTATTGCAATCTGATTATTTGCATTGACAATTACTCGTGCATTTAATTTGAGAGTAATATCAACGTCTGTTGTAACACCTGACGCACGAAACAATATGCTGAATCGGTCGGTACTTGGAGAAGTTATATCTGAACTAAAATTGTAGCTTGCACCTTCGTTTAATTCAATTTCGGATGTTGGATTTGTTGATTTATCCAGTAAAATCAGTTTTGTACCTACTTCAAAATTCTTGAACTCGGATGTTTTAATACTAAAGCTATTCGTCTGTGCCGTTGTAAAACCAAGCGTAATTTCTGTATTATATTTCAGCTCAGTCATACCGTTGATAACCAATTTCTCTGCTCCAACTTGGGTGTAAATCTCAGGCTTCATAACTGTTGTGCTTTCAAACATTTTTGGCGAATCGTATTTGTCGTAAGCATCTAAAGCATCAGAATTAAAATATACCACAGTTTCATCGGAGCTTGTTCCATTGGACACTTGCAAACGTACCAATTGTTGATTCTCCAATCGGGGAGCTTTCAGTGAATTTTCATTATTATCTTTATGTGCCCGCATCGTGTTTTTAAATGTCAGGTTTGTAGAAGCTGTACCGTTGTTAACACGTATCCAGAAAGCCTGCATAGGTGGAATAAATTTGGTGATAGTGGAGTTGGCACCATTGGCTACAGCTACATTTCCAGCACTGTTGTAAGTAGAGTACGTATAAAGATTACCTGCTGTTTTGGTTCGAAACCACATTGTAGTTCCTATGTTTGCATTCAATGGTTCGGCAGTTACCAAACTCCAGTCCAGATACGAAGGATAAGGATTAGCCACTAAGTTAAATCCGGCTTTATCAGTACCGGTGCGTGTAACAGGAACTGTGATTGTTCCCGTATTTAAAATTCCGGTAAAACTTACTGTTCCTGTTGTACCTGTTCCAGTTGTGGCTACTGACACATAGCCTTTACCAGCTACAAGTGCATCTCCACTGTTCAAAATCGACCAGGCTTTTGCACTTTCAGAATAGCTTTGAACAGATGTTCCCAAATTGAATCCTGCGGCTGTACCTGCTACTATAGGGCTGGATGTGTACCAATTACGGGCAGCTGTAATGTATTGCTGAACGGTACCACTAACTGCTTGCGGAGAATTGTTGTTGGTATCCACAAAAGTGGCAGTTCCGGTAACATCACTTTGAAGGGTGATGCCGTCTTTGGTTGTAAGTGTTTGACCTGTATTGAGATTCAACTTAGAGCCTGGGCTTACAATAATTGATTTTACATCTACTGAAGAATTTAGGGTTAATGTATTACCATTCGAAACATAAATATCATTAACTTGAGATGGAATTAAAGAAGTTACATCAGCATTTGCATTTACGTTTACTACATAAGCCATGGGTATGGAACGAACATTAGTTAAAGCAACCGAGCTGGTGGTAACATCTCTTTTAATTACATTTAAATTACTTGATGTAAAAGTTATTTTTCTGACATCTGATAACACGAATGGAGTATTAACACCATTCTTTTGTTTTAAAATTACTGTTTTCTGAGATAGTAAATTTGTTTGCTGGATGCAAAACAAAATTGCAAAAATGATTACACTTTTTGATTTCATGACATTTAAATTTTAGATTTATACTAATAATTTCTTATTCTGAGTTTTCAACCAAAAGGAACAGAACACAAGATAACACATGCATATAAGAATGATAAACAATGAACCATTCTGACTTCCAATAGAATCAGCCACAACACCCATTAACGGTGGAATTAAAGCACCACCAACTATAGCAGTAATCATTAAACCGGAGAGTTCATTTGCTTTTTCGGGACGAAGTTGCATAGCCAACGAAAAGATAATTGAGAAAATACTCGAACATGTAAATCCGATCAAACCAACTGCAACCAAAATAGCTATCTGATTAGTCAGGTAAAAAAGAATGATAAGTGTGAGTAATGATATAATGATATTAATACGGAAGTATTTTATTTCCGAAAACTTCACTAACATAAAGGTACCGAAAAAAGCCCCGATAGTTCGGAATGCAAAATAGACACTCGAGCCAAAACCAGCTTTGGATATGTCTAAACCGCAACGCTCAATTAATAACTTTGGTGTTACAATATTTATTCCTACATCGGTACCAACTACAAACAAAATTCCCAGAAAGAGGAGTAAAACTGTTTTATCAGAGAGCAAAGAAAAGGTGCCTTTTACAGAAGAACTTTTAATTGAAGTGGAACTTTCATGAATAGGCGTTAACAACAACCATACACCAGACAATATTGTAAGAACCGCAAAAATCGGGAAAATATATTGCCAGTTTCCAAAGTACGAAATAGCAAATACTGCAATAAAAGGTCCACTAAAGGAGGAAATTGCTTTTATTACTTGTCCGGCAGTAAGCGAACTGGTTAATGCATTTCCCTTTACCACATTTGTCAAAAGAGGATTAAGTGAAACCTGTAAGATCGTATTTCCAATTCCCAATAAAGCAAACGCGATAAGACAAGTAATAAAATCGTATCTAACAAATGGAATTAGCATGGCAATAACAGTGATTACCATACTCAACAAAACAGTTTTCTTGCGCCCCCAAACATTCATTAGCAGGGCCGAAGGAACTGATAGCAACAAAAACCACAGGAATAGCATTGTAGGCAGTAGATTTGCAATTGTTTCAGTAAGTTGAAAATCCCGTTTGAAATAACTGGTACTTATACCCACTACATCGCAAAAACCCATTATAAAAAACCCAAATAACACGGGTACTACTTTAACTAAATCTGATTTTTTATTTTCCATACAGATATCTTATTAAATACATTTAGTTGATAAAATCTCTTCAGGGTTTAATCCGCAAATCGTTGCAAGAACCTCTTCAACCCCACTATTATATATTTCTATGAATTTCAGGTCAGCGGGTAACATAAGACCATTTTCGTCCTTAGCCCTGAATTGAAATGCACAAAATAATGCTTCCTGAATTTTGTCATATGGCATATCTAGTTCTATGGCCAGGTTTATTGCACCGACTAATCTGTCATCTTTACTTAGTTTTCTCAACAAATCACTACCAACCCTAAAAATGGTATCACCTAATGCCTTATTTTGAAATCGAGCAAGCAAATCGTCAATATGTTCAACAAGAGCGTTTCTGGTAAATTCATCCGGATATTTTACCAACAACAAATCAGCCGACTGCAACATCGTCTCTTTCACTTTGTAAATTATTTCCGGTACTTCCAGCGCTTCATACAAATAGACAAAATCGGGGTTGTAACTGTAGCCAAAATAAGCAGTCGCTGCGTGTCCTAAGTTGTGAACAAATAACTTACGATCGACCCAGGCTTTCATATTCTTTTTAGGTGACAGACCATCTATTTTAGGTATTGGATTTTTAAATGCCAATTCATCAAGTATCAGATTATTGTATGGTTCAGCAAAAACCTGTAACAAATCTTCTTTAATATCTTTTTTCAGCATAATGGGAACCATTTTACCAATACTTGTCTCCACCAAACCTACTAAATCGCGAATAGGATAATTTCGGGGTAATAGTTTACTCAATTTATCAAAAAAATAGTTTGCTGCATTACGCAAGTTTTCAGCAATAATTATATCCAATGCAGTATTTTCTAGTGATTCAAACCTTTTAAGTAAACCTGCTGCTATCAATGGCATTACCATTGGCAATCCGTTTTGACCAATAGAGACAGCCAATAAGTCGGCTGAAGCAATTTCATTTATTACTGCCTGTTTGTCTTCAGCCCACACACCACGAACATTTCTGATTTTTAAGGTGGTATCCGTATCCGACTTTATAATGACATTGTAAAACTGTTTTTCATTCAGTGCATCAATAACCTGCTTATAAATATCAATAAATACAACTTCATATCCTCCACGGCTAAACAACTGACCAATAAATGAGCGACCAATTTTACCGGCACCAAAAAGCACTAATTTCTTTATTCTCATTTCCAATCAATTTGCTTTAAATAACTTTGTTGATAGGGCAATAACCTGGATAGTTTTTCTCCCGCATTTTTTTCAATATAGGCACCTCCGGTATAAAAGCAGGTAAAGCCACCTGAACTAATGCCCCACGAAAGTGATTCGGGAAGATTGAAACATCCGATTGGTTTTTGTTTTAATTGAAGTGCGATCGAAGCAATGAGCCCACCTACAAAATTATCCCCACAGCCGGTTGTGTCTCCTTTTTGAATGGTTTCATCTTTCAGTTCTGAAACAATTTTTTCGGATACCGGAAATTGCTGTAAATCCAACTTCGCAAACAAAGTTCCATTAGAATAAGCATACACATCTTTACTGCCGTTGGTAATTACGAATGACGACAAGTTCTCTTGTTTAAAGTATTCAGCAGCTTCTTGTATCGACTTTTCACCACTAATTTTCAACGATTCTTCACAATCCATCACCAATAAATCAATTAGTTTAAAGCTTTCGCAATTATTTCCCAGAGGCCAACAGTTGTTAGGTTGTCTTTTTTCATTTCTGAAATCATACACCGTATTAACTATTGTAATGCAATTATTGCTTTTGGC
>JBMOHG010000174.1:0-6644 GCA_049317965.1 Paludibacter sp. | reverse complement strand
TTGTACAAGTTATATAATTAAACTGTACAGCTTACTTATCCGATTTGTACAATATATATACAAGTTCTTAGGTTCAGTCTATCAATACATTAAGAAATACCAACCACACATAAGGAAATAAACGATTAAACATAAAACAGAAAATGAGTATCCAATACAAAATGGTGGAAATGAATGATAATTTAAATCCTACCGACAAAAAGAAAACAGGTTATTACCCAACAGTAGTACGAAAAAAAACTATAGGAATTGCCGAATTGGCTAACGAAGCATCGCAACATTGCAGCATGAATAATTTTGAATTGGAAATGGCGGCAAAGGTATTGATGCAAGCTATAAAAACCGAATTGCTTAACAGTAATCATGTTTGCCTCGAAGGATTTGGTACCTTCTCGCTAAAAGCAGCGAGCCGACCTGTAACAACACCTACCGAAATACGTGCCGAATCGATACAGATTAAAAAAGTAGCTTTTAAAAACTCAACCATTCTGCTTTCCGAAATGAAAAAAGCTTCATTTGAAAAATATAAGGAGAAATAAAGATATTTTTAATTTTAAACGATTTACCAGCATTTGTCATATTTCTTTTCATTATTTTAATAAAAATATGCAATTGTCAGTAATTGTCAAAAGTTAATTGTACATTTGCCGAGCAAATTTAATACGAACCAATTTTTGCAATTTATTAAGCATATTTAAAATCATAAATCATGAAAAATCTAACTGACTTTACCGGATTGTATCCACTCTCCAAAACTCTCCGTTTTGAATTAATTCCACAAGGAAAAACATTAGAACACATTGAAAAAAATGGTTTGCTCGTAGCTGATGAGCATAGAGCCGAAAGCTATGTTTTAGTGAAGAAAATTATTGATGAATATCATAAGTATTTTATATCAAATGCCTTGTCAAACTTCAGAATATTTGGTTTAGAAGATTATTACATGTATTATCATATTCAAAAAAGAGATGATGATCAGAAGAAAAAGTTTGACGAAGTAATGTTGAAACTTCGCAAGCAAATTGCTGAACGATTTACTAAACATGAGAGTTATAAAAACCTTTTTGCCAAGGAATTAATCAAAGATGAACTCAAAACCTTTGTTCAAACTATCGAAGAAAAAGAATTAATCAAGGAGTTTGAATCGTTTACTACCTACTTTACGGGTTTTCACGAGAACAGAAAAAACATGTATTCGGCTGATGATAAATCAACTGCCATAGCATACAGGTTGATACACCAAAACCTGCCAAAATTTATCGATAATATGAGGGTGTTTGATAAAATTATGAATTCACCTGTAAAATATCAATTCGAAACTGTATTATTGGATAATCAATTAGGACCTGTAGTGCAGGTAATGGCTGTGGAAGATATGTTCCGGCTCGATTACTTTAACGAAACTCTTACACAAATAGGAATTGACAAATACAATGCGCTTATTGGTGGTTACACGCCCGATGAAAGCAAACAGAAAATTCAAGGGTTGAACGAATATATAAATTTGTACAACCAAACATCCAAAAAAGAAGAGCGAATTCCCAAATTAAAACCACTGTTTAAACAGATTCTAAGCGATAGGTCATCTGCTTCGTTTATTCCTGTCGAATTTGAAAAAGACAACGAAGTGTTGGAAAGCATAGAGCTTTTTTATCAGGAAATTAATTCGCTTGTTGTAAACAAAGATGTGGACGGCGAACATTCTCTTAAAGAAATATTAAATAACCTTGCCGATTTTGATTTATCAAAAATTTATTTGAGAAACGATACTTCACTAACCGATATTTCGCAAAAAATGTTTGGGGAATGGGGCATTTTTCAGAAGGCCATGAATGTGTGGTACGATGCGAATTACAAAGGAAAGAAAAAAATAGGCACAGAAGATTACGAAAATGAACAGAAAAAGTATTTCTCAAATCAGGATAGTTTCAGTATCGGATTTATAAACGAATGTTTGCAGATGCTCGACACTCAATATCATCGCAATGTTGCAGCGTATTTCGGACTAAAAGGAATGACAGAACTAGCGGAAGATTTGTTTGAATTATTGGAAAAAAAGTACAAACTCGTAATTGATTTACTCAACAATCCGTATCCGGCGGAACTCAACTTAGCACAAGAGCAAAACAGTGTAGATAAAATTAAAGATTTGCTCGATGCAGTAAAAGCCATCCAATGGTTCATTAAGCCGCTGTTAGGTGCTGGTAATGAAGCAGATAAAGACGAACGTTTTTATGGTGAATTTACTGCTTTGTGGATTACGCTCGACCAGATTACACCGCTTTACAATAAAGTGCGCAACTACATGACCCGCAAACCCTATTCGACCGAAAAGATTAAATTGAATTTTGAAAATTCAACGCTTTTGGATGGTTGGGATGTGAATAAAGAGGAAGCAAATGCTTCAATTCTTTTCGAAAATCATGGCAAATATTATCTTGGGATAATGGATAAAAACCATAATAAGGTTTTCAGAAAGATTCCAAAACCAAAAACGAGTGACACATACCAAAAAGTGAATTACAAATTGCTACCTGGGGCAAGTAAAATGTTACCCAAAGTGTTCTTTGGCAATAGTAATATAGGTTTCTATAATCCTTCTGAAGAGATATTGAAAATTAGAAATCATGGATCGCATACAAAAAATGGAAAGCCACAAGAGGGTTTTGAAAAATCAGATTTTAGTGTAACTGATTGCAGAAGAATGATTGATTTTTTTAAACAGTCGATAGATAAACATGAAGATTGGAAAAAATTTGGTTTTGAGTTTTCAGATACCAATAATTACGAATCCATTGACGAGTTTTATCGTGAAGTTGAGGGACAAGGTTACAGCATTACTTATACAAATATTGATACTGAATACATATCTCAATTGGTTGACGAAGGCAAACTCTATCTTTTCCAAATATATAACAAAGATTTTTCGCCCAACAGCAAAGGCACACCCAACCTGCACACTATGTATTGGAAAATGCTTTTTGATGCTGATAACCTGAAAGATGTGGTGTACAAACTCAACGGACAGGCAGAAGTTTTTTATCGAAAAGCAAGTATTAAAAAGGATAATATTATTTTCCACAAAGCGCACCAGCCAGTAAATAATAAAAATGAGGAAACCATTAAAACCAAACCTCAAAGCTTGTTCGAGTACGATATTGTTAAAGATAAACGCTTTACGGTGGATAAATTTCAGTTTCATGTGCCAATTACCATGAATTTTAAAGCACGGGGGCTGAATAATATTAACACCGAAGTAAACCAATGGATACAGCAAACATCTGATATACATATTATTGGACTCGATCGTGGCGAACGGCATTTACTTTATCTTACGCTTGTTGATAGCAAAGGAAATATTAAAAAGCAATTTACACTCAACGAAATTGTAAACGAATACGAAGGCAAAACATACAAAACCGATTATCATAAACTGCTTGATAAACGGGAAGGAGGTCGCGACGAAGCTCGCAAAAATTGGAAAACCATCGAAACTATTAAAGAACTCAAAGAAGGATATTTGAGTCAGGTGATACATAAAATCTCGGAACTTATGGTGGAATACAACGCCATAGTAGTACTCGAAGACTTGAATATGGGCTTTATGCGTGGACGCCAAAAAGTAGAAAAACAAGTATATCAGAAGTTTGAGAAAATGCTGATTGATAAACTTAACTACTTGGTTGATAAAAAGAAAAGTGCAACCGAACAAGGCGGCACTTTACAAGCGTTGCAGTTGACCAATAAATTCGAAAGTTTCCAGAAAATGGGCAAACAAAGCGGATTTCTTTATTACGTGCCTGCATGGAACACCAGTAAAATGGACCCCGTAACCGGATTTGTGAATTTGTTCGACACTAGATACGAAAATATTGAAAGTGCACGTAAGTTTTTTGCTAAATTCGAAATGATAAGCTATAATGCTACAAAAGACTATTTTGAATTTAGCTTCGATTACAATAAGTTTACGGCAAAAGCCGAAGGAACAAAAACCAATTGGACGGTTTGCACACACGGAACACGCATCGAAACTTTTCGGAATAAGGAAAAAAACAGTCAGTGGGACAACCGTGAAGTGGTATTAAATGAGCAGTTTAAGCAGCTTTTTGAAAAATATGGGATTGATTATTCATCCGTTAACCTAATGGCTCTTATTCTGTTACAAACCGAGAAATCTTTTTTCGAAAGTTTACTGTTTTTATTTAAGTTAACGTTGCAGATGCGAAATAGCATTACTGGCTCTGAAATTGATTATCTAATTTCGCCAGTTTCTAACGGGGATGGGGCTTTTTACGATAGCCGTATTGAAATAACTAAAGGTAAAGATAATAAGGGAGAGTGGAAATCGACATTGCCGGTTGATGCAGATGCCAATGGAGCTTTTAATATTGCCCGAAAAGGAATGTGGGTAATTGAGCAAATACGTGAAACTTCTGACTTGAAAAAGTTGAAACTCGCCATTAGCAATAAAGAATGGTTGGCGTTTGTGCAACGGTGATTTAATAGGAATAATGTCGCTCCTACGGAGCTAAATATCAACCTCGTAGAGGCGATATTATGGTAAAAATCAATCAATAAAATTATCCACCAGCTCGTAGGGGCGATATTATGGTTATATCAATGGACGATTACATTTCCATATCCACGCTCAACGATTTCATCTTTTGCCCCTATTCCATTTATTTACACAATGTGTATATGGGCGGAGATGAAGAGTTGGTACATGCTACTCCACAAACACGAGGAAAGGCTGCACATACTTCTATTGATGAGCAGAAATATAGTACCCTAAAGGATGAGCTTACAGCATTATCGGTTTATAGTAATGAATTGGGTTTAATCGGAAAAATTGATTTGTACATTGGGCGGGAGAAAAAATTGATTGAGCGAAAATATCAACTCAACAATATTTTTCAAGGACAGATTTATCAACTTTGGGCGCAGTATTTTTGTATGACCGAAATGGGCTACGAAGTGCAAAGTATTGCTTTTTATGCAATTTCTGTAAATAAAACAATTCCTATTGAATTACCCTCGGAGAATGACAAACAGGAACTTAAAAACTTTATTTATCGTTTCAAACATTATGACCCATCCAAAACTCTAAACCCGAATATCAACAAATGCACACATTGTATTTATTGTAATTTGTGCGATAAAATTGAAACTGAAAATGTTTACACATAAAGACCTTGAATTTCGTTCTATATTTGTTATCAACTGTATTGAAAATAAAGCACTCAGGGTGGAAAGTGGGGCATTATTACTCGAAGATACTGAAAAAAATAAAACCCTCACAAAACTTCCTTTTCAAAAAATATTGGCATTGTTTGTTATTGGGCATATAACAATCACTACAGCACTGATTGATAAATGCACAAAATACGGTATTCCTCTTGTGGTAATGAAGCCCAACTTTCGACCTGTATTTTTCTTTTCGATTACTGCCGAAGCAAATTTTTTGCTCCGACAGAAACAATACGAATTGCAAAATTCTGATTTGCAAATTCCCAAAGTAATTGTAATCAACAAGATAAAAAATCAACTACGTTTGTTAGAAAAAACCAAGCTTAAAACCGACAATATTACAGTTGCTAAGAATCATTTTCCTCATGCCATCGAAATGGTTGAAAAGGCTACAGATTACGATACAATTATGGGGTTGGAGGGGCGTGTGGCAAAGTTTTTCTTTCAGGCATATTTCGAAGCGTTTGACTGGAAATGCCGCTGCCCGAGAGCTAAAACTGACCCAATAAATGTAACTTTGGATATCGGATATACTATCCTTTTTAATTATATCGAAGCGTTTGTACGTTTGTTTGGGTTCGATCCATATCGTGGTGTTTATCACAGACTTTGGTTTCGACGTAAATCGCTTATTTGTGACCTAATGGAGCCTTTTCGTTGCCTGATAGACCAGCAAGTGCGTAAAGCATTTAACACTAAACAATGTAAAACGTCTGATTTTGAGTTGTATAAAAATGAATACAGATTAAAACGCGAAAAAAACGCCGATTATTGCAAAATGTTTTATGATGTTTTAATCGATGAGAAGATGGAAGTTTTTAAATACATACGAGATTTTTATAGATGCTTTATGCAATGCAAGTCAGCTCCTAATTACCCACAATACCTTTTAAAATAAAACAAAATGCTTGTTATAAGTTACGATATTTCGAACGACAAATTGAGAACTAAATTCTCAAAAATGTTGATTAAGTCTGGTGCCATAAGACTCCAGTTTTCGGTATATGAGTTGAATAACTCCAAAAGGGTAATTGATAATATAAAAGTGAAAATTGAATCGATGTATGCTACAAAATTTGATGGTGGCGATAGTGTTTTTATTTTCGAAACTGATCTTCATAAGTCTATTAAATATGGCAATGCCATACATCGCGACAAGCCTCTTTTGTTTTTTACCTAATAGGCGTTAGTGTCAATATTTAAAAAACTTTAAGTCGCGTTGTATTAAGTAGCACAATATGAGGATTTTGAATTGTGTTTGTGTTTTCTGGCTTTTTTGAGGGGGGGGTAAAATGTTTCAAATTCATATTGTGTAATCAATTGAAAATTTGTACTTTTGCCTAATAATTGGTTAGCATAGGGTCTAGCCGATTTTTTAAATTTCTACTATTGTAGAT
>JBMOHG010000173.1:0-6669 GCA_049317965.1 Paludibacter sp. | reverse complement strand
CTCGAAATACTCGACTATTAAAGGATTTTTGCGAAGTGATTTTTGGGATTAAACAGCCAAAAATTAAAAATGTAAATAAAATGTAGTTTTTAAGTAAACTCTCTCAAATATAATCAGTAACTTTGTAGGAAATTAAGAGGCTTGTTTATTTAGTGTTTATTTATTTCTACTTTCCTAAAATTAGGTTTTAGACTAGGGAAATGAACCCATCGGGTTCAGATATTTATAGAAAAATTGAAAACCAATATATATACGACCCCTATCGGGGTCGAATATGGGTATAAATTCACGTTTTTTATAAATATATAATGCCTCTGACATTTTAGTAAAGAAGAATTAAATACGACTTAAAAAGGAATTCTTAAACTCATGATAAAACCTGACTATGAATTTTGATTATCGTTTTCCTCTACTCGACAGCTTGTTGAACGGAAGGTTAGATCCAATGTTACCCGGCAATAGCTTGAAAAGTAATTACGAAATTAGGCTTCAAGATCAGATTATTGCTACAGCTAACGATACTGGGATTTTCCGCATAAATTTTATACCTGAACTGAATGTGAAATGTAAATTTTACAAACGATTATTGCTCAGCGAAACTTTTCTGTATTGTGAGGATGTGTTGATTTATATAGAAGAAGAGAAAAACAACAAGATTCGCACCTATCTGAGAGACACAATACTGGATAAGCATCTGCTAACTAATCTAAAAAAACTGGGTGAACGCATACAATCAGACAAATTAAACCTCGCACAACTCACTCAGCCAACCCCTGATTCGGATATTGAATTACTATCGAATATCTATATTTTTCAACTGCTAAAAATTTGTCTGACAAAAGCCTATCTGGAAGTCCAACACAGTTTGAGGGATGTGGTAATGAACCATCAAACAGAATCGATGATATATTCGGCTTACTTTGGCGAATTACCTCCGGTGAAAACTTTCCTGACGCGCCTTACAGCTACTGAGCATAAAAAAGAGCAAGTTCAAATAAGTAAAGAAGTAACTGAAAAAGAGCTTGTTTCGTCTGCACCAGATTTTAAACAAAATGATATAGTACCAGTGACACATGAATATTACACAGTACAGGAAGTAAGTAAGATACTGAAAGTAGATGATAGAACAGTGTGTAGAAGAATTGAAAAAAAAGAAATTATTGCGATCAAAGATGGTGGAAAACACTTGATTGATAAAAAAGAATTCGATAATTACCTGAGAAATAAAACCAACCTTAAAAATAAAAAGTGATGATTGTAGAAATTAACAAACTGACTCTGAATGTATTGAGTTTCCAACACAAACATGAACAATTAACTGCGTATATTACCCCCGAAGACGGATTGAACAGAACCCGATTATCCACTAAGGACAGAGATTTTCTGAGTAAATATTTACAATTGCCTGTTGAACCTGAGGTATTGTACAGCACTTTCGGCGAAGAAGTTCCTAACAGTTTTGCAGTAACAATGGCAACATCTGCCGATACTTGTGAAGAGGGCAAGCATTGCTGGTCATTTTCATTTTTGAAAAAATACTATAGTCATCTGTTGGCTAATTATTTTCAATCACTCGGTATGCCGGTAAAGTATGACTTCGTGTCCGATACACAAGTGTGGGTAAAAGCTACTTCGCCTTATCCAAATTCTACTGGATACCGTGTTTATACTTTGCGTGTACAATTTAATCAGTTCAACAAACAACCCGAATTGATGGTGATGGCTGGCGAAACACATTCGGTGTTAAATACAGCAGTAAGCAATTCTATGTTTTCGGAAATACCGCAGGGTAAAATGAGTTGGGTGCTTTATAAAAATAATATCTTCAGATTTAAATACTTGTCGGATGAGGCTCGTCGTAATCAGGATGAGGTATTTCCATGTATAAGCTTAGGATTGATACAAGAACTTAAACTAAAAAAACCTGCACCCATTAAAGGCAACCGTTATATAAAATACTGGGACGAAATTGAAGCGTTTAGAAAAAATTATTTACAGACAGAATCGCTTTTATTGCTTATCAATATACAACAGAATTGGATAGAACAAAAACCTAAAAGCCTGAATTCATCAAAATTTAAACCACTTCAATTTGGTAAAGGAGAACATACAGAACCAAAATATGGTATGAAACTTGGACCAAAATATCTGGTAACCGATGAGGTGGTATTCTTTTTTGTTTTACATGAGAATGATAAAGCAATGGCTGCAACAATCAACGACTATTTGGCAGGGGTTAAAAGTGATTTCAAAGATGGGATATATGGTTATATAAATATCAGGTACAATACTGTGCCGAATTTAAGTATAGTATTTAAAAATAAAGAAAATCCACTGCCGGAAATTGAACAAAAGCTCAATGAAAAATTCAAAAACAAACTTTTTGATTCCAACAAACGATATGTGGCAATTTATTTATCTCCTCATAGTAAATGGACTGTAAATGTGCAATCTAAAGCCATTTATTATCAAATAAAAGAGGCATTACTCAACAAAGGAATAGTATCACAAACTATTGAAGTGGAGAAAACATGGGGTGTGGGACGAAAAATTGATTTAGACGGCAAAGCTCAATTGAATAGCAACTTTCATTATAGTTTGCCGAATATATTTGTTGCCATATTGGCAAAGCTAGGAGGTACACCATGGACTTTGGAGCATCAGCTAACTGATGAACTGGTGATTGGAATTAGTGCTTATAGAAGTCGTGATTTGGACAGTAAGTATTTGGGCAGTGCGTTTAGTTTCACTAATGAAGGTCGTTTTCAGGGCTTCAATTGTTTTAGGAGCAATCAGACAGATGTATTGGCAGGATCAATCTTATTGGCAGTAAAAGATTATTGTGAAGCTCATAAAACGCTGGAACGTTTGGTGATTCATTTCTATAAAAATCTAAGCTGGAAAGAATTGAAACCAATAGAAAAAGGGCTTGCGGAACTTGGGCTTGAGGTTCCGGTGGTTGTAGTGTCGGTAAATAAAAATTATTCGGATGATATTATTGGCTTTAATCTAGCTCAAACTCATAAAATGCCATTTACGGGTACATATTTCCCAATTAATAATAGTCAATACTTATTGTATAATAATCAGTTACTTGGTGCTGAAACTACGTTAAATGAACGGGAAGGATTTCCGTTTCCATTGAAAATTAGTATGCAAAAATTTGCACCATCAAAAAAAGAATCCATTCAGCCCGAAGCCGATGAATCAGCATCATTACTCGATCAGGTCTGTCGTTTTAGTCAATTGTACTGGAAATCAGTTTCTCGCCAATGGATGCCGGTTACTCTCAAATATCCTGAAATGCTGGCACAGATAGTTCCTCATTTTAAATATGGCGATTTACCTCCAATGGGAAAAGAGTGTTTGTGGTTTTTGTAGTTCCCTCTCCTCAAGGAGAGGGTTAGGGTGAGGTGAAGAGCAGTTTGAGCAATCTGGCTGCTTTTTTTATGCCATTACACACCGGACAATAGCGTACAACGCGGACATTTCAAAATATATTTTAGTGAACAATAAACTTTGGCACGGACAATAGCGTACAACACGGACATTTTTTGCTATTGGCAAAATACTTGCAGTAATGGTCTGTGGAGGCGTCCAAGGTTTGATTGAAATCCAACTACTAATGATCAACGGTAATTGAATGGACATTAAAGAACGGTTTGAAAGTTATAATGACTGATCATCATTGTTCCCGCTAGAATCAGATTGCAAAAGAACTTTTTTTTTTAATCCCTATAAAAACAAATAAAATGGGAAAGCTTAATTTAGGTATATTGGGAGGATTCTCGGGTACCGTAGGCACCGTGGTGGGTAGCACCAACAAAAAGGGCGATGATATAATCAGAGCCAAATCAAAAAAACGTCGGACATCAAACACTGAACGACAAGTAAGTCAACGAACCAAGTTTGGACTTGTAATTGGTTTTATGCAGGGAATTAGTCCCGTGATAAAAACAAGTTTCAAACAAGTAGCAACAGCAGAGAACATGTTGGCACACAATTATGCTTGTCGACATGCTTTGAAAAATGCCGTGGTTGGCACAGATGCACAGCCTGAACTTGATTATTCGAAAATAATTATCAGCGATGGTAGTTTGAGTCGAATTTCAGGTGCAACCGCTATCAAAGAAGGTGATAACATCAAATTCAGTTGGAGCGATACTGTAGACAGTAGTAATGGTACTGCTGGTGATAATGTGACACAGTTGGTTTACAATGTATCAAATGGTGAGATAAGCTATTCTATGGGCGAAATACTTCGTTCGGAGAAAACAGCAACCTTACCAATTCCTTACAGCGAAACCGGTGACGAACTTTTGTTCTACTTATTCTTTCAGTCGGCTAACGACCCAACGCAGGTTTCAACCAGCCAATATTTGGGTACTGTTACTGTAATAGAATAGTAGATTCCAAATTAATAAAAGCCCCGATTTCATTAATTGAGATCGGGGCTTTTAAATGGTAAATGAAAGAATAGTAAATTACTTAATATCACCTTCAGCAATCAGGTATTCAGCAATTTGAACAGCGTTCAACGCAGCACCTTTTTTAATTTGATCGCTTACGCACCAAAAAGTAATTCCATTAGGATTTGAAATATCTTTGCGGATACGGCCTACATGAACAGGATCTTTTCCTGCAAGGAATAAAGGCATTGGATATTCTTTGGTCGCGGGATTGTCAATAAGAACAACGCCGGGAGCTGCGGCAAATGCTGCACGGGCTTCTTCTACGCTAATTGGTTTCTCTGTTTCAGCCCATACACTTTCGGAGTGAGCACGCAAAGCCGGAACACGAACACACATAGCACTTACTTCCACATCGGAATGCATAATTTTGCGCGTTTCGTGATACATTTTCATTTCTTCTTTGGTATATCCGTTGTCAGTAAATACATCAATTTGCGGAATTACATTATAAGCTAATTGGTAAGCAAATTTACTTACAGTAGCCTCTTCGCCTGCTAACACTTGTTTATATTGCAATTCCAGTTCATCCATGGCTGCAGCACCTGCACCACTAGCTGCCTGATATGTAGCTACATGCACACGCTTGATATGTGAAATGTCTTCTAATGCTTTTAATGCAACCACCATTTGAATTGTTGTACAGTTAGGATTGGCAATAATTCCACGTGGACGAACTTTAGCATCAGCTGCGTTAACTTCAGGCACAACCAATGGAATGTCGGTGTCCATACGAAAGGCTGAAGAGTTGTCAATCATTACAGCTCCAAATTTAGTAATATCTTCGGCAAATTCTTTCGAAATACTTGCTCCTGCAGATGTAAATGCGATATCTATTCCTTTGAAATCCTCGCCATGTTTAAGTTCTTTAACGGTGAGTTTTTCACCTTTAAAATCATATACACTACCCGCACTGCGCGATGAACCAAAAAGGCTCAGTTCAGTCAATGGGAAATTGCGCTCAGCGAGCACACGCAGAAATTCTTGTCCAACAGCACCACTAGTGCCTACAATTGCTACTCTCATTGTTTTTTAGTTATTGCCCACTAAGTTTTTTAGTGGAGGAATTATAAAATAAAAATTGTTGTTTTATTCTTGATAATTAAAGAATTAATAATTTTGAAAAAGTTAATCGTTTGCAAAAAAAAATAACTATTTTTGCATTGAAAATATTTTAATACTTTTAAAATTAATCTGTTTCAAAATTTTTGCAAAAGTAATTCATTTCCATAGAAATATTACACAATATGAAGAAATTAAGTCTGTTTTTTATGCTTTTTCTGCCAATTATTTCCTTTGGACAAGTATTCGACTCTTTTTCAGATGGAAATTTTACTGAAAATCCATTATGGACTGGAACGAGTTCTAACTTTAAAGTAAATTCTGATTATATATTACAATCAAATGCTTCAATTGCTTCCACTTCTTATTTATTTACACCATCCAAATCATTTGAAAACGCTTCTTGGGATTGTTTGGTGAAAATAAATTATCCTGTTTCATCAGGTACAACTTCTACATATTCAACAAACTATGCCTCTGTTTATATTGCAAGTGACAGAGTTGATATTAATAATGGTTGTAATGGGTATTTTGTTCAGATCGGAGGAAATAACGATGAGATTTCTTTGTTTCTTCAGGAAGGAACCAAGAAAACGAAAATTATTGATGGTATTGACAAACGTTCGGACGGAAATCCTGTGGAAATTTACATAAAAGTAACACGTAACGTACAAGGATTTTTTGAATTAAAAAGCAGGCTTAAAAACGAAGTTGATTATGTCCTTGAAGGAACAACAACAGATAACAATATAAAAAACAGTAGCTATTTCGGAGTTTTATTTGTTAATACAGCAAAAACAGGAACAGCATATTATTTTGATGAAATAGTGGTGACCGGTGATTCTGCTATTGACAGAGAAGCCCCTGTTTGGAATTCATTTATTTTGGAACACCCCAATAAATTGAAACTTGGATTTTCGGAAGCAATGAATTTTACTAATGCTACTTTTACTATGGATCAGAAAATGGGAGAACCAATTTCGAAAGTCGTTTCTACAGATAAAACATCGTTAGAACTAACTTTTTCAACTGATTTTGAAAAAGGAAAAATATATAAATTACAAACTTCGGGTCTTGTCGATTTGGCTGGAAATTTATTAATTGAAAATGAAAAGAGCATTGGAATAATTGAGAAAAC
>JBMOHG010000172.1:0-6681 GCA_049317965.1 Paludibacter sp. | reverse complement strand
AAAATTTTATATTCCATAACTGTAACTTTTCTACAAAAAATATAATCAATTCTCACCTTTTTGTCAAAAGTAGTGCTGGTAATATCATAACCGTTGAAAGTGCCTTCAAACCCCGTTGGTTTAATTATTGTTTTTTCTCGCGAATCCTCCAAATAGCTTGAAAGTGTTGTATACATATCGGACGATTCGGTTGATGCATTCAAATCACCAACCAATAAAACGGGATATTCTTTGGCAATGGATTGTATTTTTTTTACAATTAATCTGGCACTTTCTTCACGTGCCTTTATTCCAATATGGTCGAAATGTGTACAAAAAACAAAAAAGGTGATTTTGGTATTTTTATCGTACATTTTTGCCCAAACGCAAATGCGACGATATGCTGCATCCCAGCCAATACTAATAGTTTCGGGTGTTTCTGACAGAAAGAAAAAGCCATTTTCCTTTATCGAAAATCTTTTTGTTTTGTAAAAAATCCCAATTTGTTCGCCTTTCGAACCTTCTTGATTATCGCGACCTTTACCAAAGTATGAATACGCAGGTAACAAAGTAGTCAAATCAGCTTCCTGTTGTGAATTCCCAACTTCCTGCACTCCAAAAACGTCAAAATCATATTGTTTTATAATTCGTGCTACTGAATTTTTGCGGTTATCCCACGACCTTGCAGCAGTATCGGCAGATGTTTGTAACCGAATATTAAAAGTAGCGACATTCAGTTTTGACGTGAATATTGTATTCTTTTCAGTTGCAAATTGCTGGCTGATAAAAACAAATAAATTTAAAAGTAAAATGATAATTTGTTTCATAATTGCTGGCAAATTTACTTTTTAATAATTTTATTTTCAGCCTTTTCGTAGAAAATGGCAAAGAAATAAAATCGAAATGCCGAAAGGAACAACGGTGTTCCCATAATTATGTAGAAAAATGAGAGATATTTTGGTGAAATAATATCAGTTGTTCTAAGTGTAATGCCAGCAGATATCATAATTGTCATCATAATATAGCTTTGCCAATTAAAAAATGAAAATAAACATGGACGTTCCGGTTTAAGATTTACAATTCTAATGGTATGTTTTAATGATATTTTTGAGAAAACAAGTATAAAAAAAGTAATTCCTATCAATAAACTTATGATTACTTTTATCCAAAATACTTCAGGGTAAAGCATCATCATCAAATAGCCTCTAAACAGTAGTATACTGCCTGCAAAAGTCCATGCTAACGCTGCAATAAATAGTAAATAACGTTTTGGAATTCCAGGTTTTAAGAAATGTAAAAGAGAGGTTTTGTTGTTCATTGGGAGAATGTTGATATTCATTTATTTTACACTACAAAAATACGCTATAATTTTATAATTACAATCATAAACCAACAAAATCATTGATTTGTTCAACTACAAGATTAAAAAATATTTTAGCTTTAAAGCAAAAAATGTACTAACTTTGCAGCAATAAAATAAAAGGAAAATCTATGTTTTTGCATTTTGTGAGGTCGCTTAATTTTTTATTGTCTGCTGTATTATTTGTGTTTTCAGGTATGTTTTTTTCATGTAAAGTAAATGAACCAGATACTCAATCGGCTTATATAGCTAATATTTTCGAATATGTTTATGCTCCGGGTCAACATGCATCAATTGCAAAATCTACCGATATTTCAAATTTTATTGGCGAGCCAAAGAGCGATAAAGGATGGTTGTATTTGGGCGGTTTTGGTGGATTTGTTGTGGCTGGCTTTGATCATAATGTAACGAATGGAAGTGGTGCTGATTTCGAAGTTTACGCTTTGGCTGGAGCTTCACCTGAGCCAGCTGTTGTTTACGTTATGGAAGATGCAAATAATGATGGTAAACCGAATGAAATATGGTACGAATTGAAAGGAAATCAATTTGAAAATTCAAAAAGAAATTACTGGTTACGGTATTATAAGGCTAGTTCCACCACTTCAAATATCAGTTGGAAAGATGCCGAAGGTAATCAGGGAGAATTAATAGCATATAATAATACCTCTGTTACATGGTGGTGGCCGGCTTCAAGCTCTGATAGCATTACTTTTTATGGTACCCGATTGCCCGATTCATACGAAAATCATCCTGTAAATGAAGTAAATCATTGGACTGTTCCTTCCGAAAAGTTTAATTGGGGCTATGCTGAGAATAATTATGGTGCTGATTATTTTTCCGAAAAAGGATCTAACCAATTAGACATTTCCAACGCAATTGATGAATTTGGCAATAAAGTAAATTTATCGACAATCAAATTTATTAAAATTCAAACTGGAGTTTTTCAACAAGCAGGTTGGCTGAATGAGGTTTCGTCGGAAGTGAGAGGCGCAAAAGATTTAGATTATTGATGCTCTAAAAATTTTATTGTGTTTGATATGTTTTTTTATTGTTTTTTCTTTTTTCTCCACAAATCGCTAAGTTGCAGAAATACAAATAAATAAATATAATTGTCATCTTTTCTTATTGTTGAACAATTACAAAAACAACGAAAAATAGGTTGTAAAACATGTTTTTTGACTTGTAGAAAATGAAAAATACGAGTTACTTTGCACCCGTTAACTAAACAACACAATCTTTTTTATACCTTAAAAAAAACTAATACCTATTTAGACGTGAGACCTTGTGAAAAGTCTCACGTTTTTTTTGTTGCCTATTCGACTTTTTTATGCACATTTTATTTATTTTGTGCATAAAACGGTTGTTACGTAATTTTTTTTTGCTACTTTTGTGTGCTTTTTTTTCAAGCAGGCATATATAGAGATAAATACATTTTGAAATAGTATAATTAACTATCAATCAATAGAATATATTAACCATAATTTATAAGAAATGAGTTTTAAAATTGTTGTTCTTGCTAAGCAAGTACCCGACACACGCAATGTGGGCAAAGATGCAATGAAAGCTGACGGAACGGTAAACCGTGCTGCCCTTTCGGCCATTTATAATCCCGAAGACTTGAATGCGTTGGAACAAGCACTTCGCTTGAAAAGTAAATTTGAAGGTGCTACAGTTCACATTTTGACAATGGGACCTGCTCGTGCTGCCGAAATAATTCGTGAAAGTATGTATCGTGGTGCCGATGGTGGTTATCTCTTGAGTGGTCGTGAATTTGCCGGCTCAGATACGTTGGCTACCTCTTATGCGCTCGCTGCTGCCATTCGTCGTATTGGTAAAGTTGATTTGATTCTTTGCGGTCGTCAGGCTATTGACGGTGATACTGCTCAGGTTGGTCCACAAGTAGCTGAGAAACTTGGATTACCCCAAATTACTTACGCTGAAGAAATTTTGGATCTTTCTGACAACAAAATTACAGTGAAACGTCGCCTCGAAAGAGGTGTTGAAGTTGTAAGAGGACCACTTCCAATGTTGGTGACTGTTGACGGTTCGGCACCAAATTGCCGTACACGCCATGCAAAACTCACTTTAAAGTATAAACATGCTGCCACACCTACCGAAAAACAAGATGCAGGTGCTGATTATACCAATTTATACGATGCACATCCATATTTAAATATTACTGAATGGGGTGTTGCAGATATTGAACATGATATCAAATGGTTAGGACTTACAGGTTCACCAACCAAGGTAAAACAAATCGAAAATGTAGTGTTTACTGCCAAAGAAAGTAAACGATTGACTGGTACAGATTTCGAAATCGAGAGTTTGATGAAAGAATTAATTGCTAATCACACTATTGGATAAATAAAAAAGTGTTTGAAAAGTTATAGGGTTTGAAGACCATTAAACTTAAAAATATAGAACTTAGAAAACACTTTATAATATCCCCAAAAAAAAATAAAGAAATGAACAATATATTTGTATATCTCGAAATAGAAGATGGCATTGTTGGCGATGTTAGCTTAGAATTGCTCACCAAAGGACGCAGTTTGGCCAAACAGTTAAAATGCAAATTGGAGGCAATAGCTGCAGGACATAATTTGGATGGTATTGCTGCACAGGTTTTTCCCTATGGTGTTGAAGTTCTTCACCTTGCCGACGATAAAAGACTTTCGCCATACACATCGTTACCACATACCTCATTGTTGGTAAAATTATTCACTGAAGAAAAACCTCAAATCGCTTTGATGGGGGCAACGTCTATCGGTCGCGATCTTGGTCCACGCGTTTCTTCAGCCTTGTTTAGCGGTTTAACTGCCGACTGTACATCGTTGGAAATTGGAACTTACGAAGATAAAAAAGCAGGTAAAGTTTATGAAAATTTACTTTATCAAATACGTCCCGCTTTTGGTGGAAATATTGTTGCAACCATTGTGAATCCTGATTGTCGTCCTCAAATGGCAACAGTTCGCGAAGGTGTAATGAAAAAAGAAATCAAAGACCCAAAATTTGTTGGAAAAACAAACAAATTAGATGTTTCTAAATATGTTTCGGATACAGATTTTGTTGTTGAAGTTATCGAACGCCACATCGAAAAATCGAAATTAAACATTAAAGGTTCTCCGATAATTGTTTCGGGTGGATATGGTGTTGGAAGTGCCGATAATTTTAAATTGTTGTACGAACTTGCTGCAACATTGGGTGGTGAAGTTGGTGCTTCGCGTGCTGCTGTAGATGCAGGATTTGCCGATCACGAGCGTCAGATTGGTCAAACAGGTACTACAGTTCGTCCTAAATTATACATTGCTTGTGGAATTTCAGGTCAGATTCAACATATTGCCGGTATGCAGGAAAGTGCTATTATTATTGCCATTAACAGCGATCCAAAAGCACCAATCAACCAAATTGCCGACTATGTGATTACAGGCACAGTGGAAGATGTGATTCCGAAAATGATTAAATACTATAAGAAAAATAGTAAATAAAAGCCCCCTAAATCCCCCTGAAAGAGGACTTAAAGACCAAGTTATTGTATTAAGAATTTAAAATACAAAATATATTTGAATATTAATTAGATTTACAAAGTGCCAGATATAAGGTTATAAATGGTAAATGGTAAATGATTAAATAGTAAATGACTAAATGAACTTTTATAACGACAATCCTGCCATCAAATTTCAGCTTTCGCATCCATTGATGAAGAAAATAGTTGCCCTCAAGGAGCGCAATTTTGCTGATAAAGACAAATATGATTATGCATCTCACGATTTTGAAGATGCAATAGAGAATTACGAAAAAGTACTTGAAATTATAGGTGAAATTTGTGGCGATATTATTGCTCCAAATGCCGAAAGTGTTGACCACGATGGACCATTGGTTGAAAACAGCCGTGTTCTTTATGCGCGAGGTACACAAGAAAACCACGAAGCGCTCAAGCAAGCTGGAGTATATGGTATTACTTTGCCACGCCAATATGGTGGATTAAATTTCCCATTTGTGGTCTATGTAATGTCAGGCGAAATGGTGGCACGTGCAGATGCTGGTTTTGCCAATATTTGGGGATTGCAGGATTGTGCTGAAACAATAGCAGAATTTGCTTCTGACGAAATTAAGAACGAATTTTTACCACGTGTATGCGAAGGTGCAACTTGTTCGATGGACTTAACTGAACCTGATGCAGGTTCGGATTTGCAAGCCGTACAATTGAAGGCAACTTACAACGAAAATGATGGCATGTGGTATTTGAATGGCGTTAAACGTTTTATTACCAATGGTGACGCTCAAATAAAACTGGTATTGGCTCGTTCGGAAGATGGTACAACCGATGGACGTGGTTTGTCTTATTTTGTTGCTGACAATAAACATGACCATACTGTTTTAGTTCGTCGTATCGAAAATAAATTGGGTATTAAAGGTTCACCTACCTGCGAGTTAGTATTCAACAATACACCTGCAAAATTAGTAGGAACTCGTCGTATGGGTCTTATCAAATACGTTATGTCGTTGATGAATGGTGCTCGTCTTGGAATTGGAGCTCAGTCTACCGGTTTATCTTCAGCAGCTTATAATGAAGCTATTGCGTATGCCCGTGACCGTAAGCAATTTGGAAAAGCAATTATTGAATTTCCTGCTGTTTACGAAATGGTTTCGGTTATCAAAGCCAAATTAGATGCTTCACGTGCCTTGCTTTATGAAACTACACGTTTTGTAGATGTGTACAAATGCTACGAAGCTATAGAAAGCGAACGAAAATTAGATGCTGAAGAAAAAGCAGAATACAAAGAATACATAAAGTTGGCGGATGCTTTAACTCCTATGTTAAAAATGTTCTCGAGCGAATATGCTAATCAGAATGCTTATGATTCAATTCAGGTTCACGGCGGTTCGGGCTTTATGAAAGATTATGCTTGCGAACGTTTGTTCCGCGATGCACGTATTATGACCATTTACGAAGGAACTTCACAATTGCAGGTTGTAGCTGCTATACGCCACGTCACAACCGGAAATTACCTGAAACAAATTCGCGATTACGATGCTCAAACTATTAATCCTGAGTTTACTTCGTTCCGTAAACGCTTGCAAATAATGACTAATTTATATGCAAATGCTGTAGCTCGTGTTGTGGAAGCTAAAAATCAGGAATATCTTGATTTTCAGGCACGTCGCTTGGTAGAAATGGCTGGTCATATCATTATGAGTTACTTATTGATTATTGATGCTTCGCGCGATACTGAAGATTTGTACCGCAAATCAGCTGAGGTTTATTTAAACTATGGTGAAGTGGAAGTGCGCAGACACGCCGCATTTATCAAAACATTTGATGTTGAAAATGTTGATGTTTA
>JBMOHG010000171.1:0-6721 GCA_049317965.1 Paludibacter sp. | reverse complement strand
TAACAATCAACTACTTACAATTAATTTTGTAAGTAGTTTTTTTTTATAATAAAGTCATCTATATTCTACATATACAGGCGGCTCACGGCTCACCCGTAAAAGTTGTGTACTAGATAAAAAATAATAATTTTGCAATTTAACTTTAATTGCAAAATCAGATGAAAGAATATCCACATTAAGTAACACTGGTTCAATATATATTACCAGAAGAGATAATTGAATACTATAAGATAAGTAATTTAGAAGCACAAGGTTTCGTGACTTTTTATAAGGACTTATTGGATACTTACCCGATTCACTGTTATTCCCTTGAGAAATTCTATCATGTAGATTGCGAACAGACAGGTCCGTCAATATGAGGAGTATTGAGCCATTAAATGATTTGAGCATGCATTATTAATGTAACAAGGAAACCCCTATAAAAGACGAAAGGTAGCTTGCCTCACGGCATACTACCAATCTTTGTTAACCTTAAATCTAATACTATGAAAAAATCACGATGCAAAAGTACAGCATTTTATAATACCATCCAAATATATTTGAGAAAAAATGCATCAAAAGCATGTTTTATAACATACTTTTATAATTGGTTGTCCAATTTTAAGTAATCAAAGCATTTCAAAAGCGTTTTCTATACTATTTATAGCTACTTTTTGAATCAAAGAATAAAATATTCACTTTAATCCTTACATGAAATAGACATCAAAACAATAACATTGTAAAAAAACTCCTCAACCAACAAATCATTGTCAATTGAGGAGTTTTAGGCTATTTTTGATATTTTGATCCCAATTCCACTATTCCTGCGGCTTCATTACCACTTCTACCACATTACCTTGTGATACGATGTTTTTTAAAGTATTTTGAATTGATTCTGAAGTTAATGCATTAACAGAGGCCTGGTAATCGTCAACCAAATTCAATTTGTCCTGATAATAGCGTTCAACAGCGTTTGACCACCAAGGATTTTCAGCTTTATCTTCAGCATATTTTTTCAGCATATTTTCTTTCACCTTTTGCAAATCATCTGCTCGAGGACCACTTGCAACAATCTGAGCTACTTCGGTATGAATTATACCCATCAGTTTCTCTTGTTTTTGAGGGTCGGTATCAAATTGCATCATTAAAGTTGCCTCGTGTATCGGTGTATTGTTCATGCTACCACGTACACCAACACCGTAAGAGCCACCTTCTTTTTCGCGAATACTTTCTAAATAACGCATATTCAATATACTTCCAATAGCAGTTAATGTTGTACGATTGGTAATATTGTATGGCATTTCGGCACTGTAGACAATCATATTTGAAGCTTTTTTCACTTTCATCTCCTTGGTAAAGTAATTGTTTACTTTTCCTTTTGGTTTACGAATATTATTGTCGGTGAATTTTTCATTTCCTTTTTTTGATTTCAAACCACCCAAATACGTACAAATTGAATTTTTAACTGCTTCGTTATTTGGATCGATATTACCTGTAAATATGAACGTAAAATCGGCTGGAATTGCAAAACGTTGTTTGAAAATATTCAAAGCTTTGTCCTGATCAATCAAATCCATAGTTTTTAAATTCAAAGTAATATTACGTGGATTATGATTGGTTAGAGTTTTTCCAATTGAATCCGAAAACGCTTTGCGTGGATCGCTGGCACTATTTGCCAAACTCGCACGATATCCATTCATCATGGCTTTAAATGCATTGTCGTCTTTTCGTGGGGCTGTAAAATTAAGATAAATCAACTGAAGCATGGTTTCAAAATCTGAAACGGAAGAATTTCCTGATAAACCTTCATCATACCCATCGATAGAGGGATTGACAGAAGCAATTTTTCCGGTAAGAATCTTGTTCAATTCGATTAATGAGTAATCGCCTAAACCATTATTACTAACAATTGCAGCAGCTAACATGCCCGATGCAAGATCATCAACATTGCTCACTTTAGATAGTCCGCCTTCGCTAAAAGCAGTTAACAGAATTTCATCTTGCTTGAATTTGGTAGGTTTAAAAACCACTTTAACACCATTGCTTAATGTCCACTCGGTAGTTTCTAAAGATTTATTTTGAGATTCCTTAATAACAGTACCAGCTTTAGGAATTTTGTTTATTAATGGTTTATTTAAGATTTCCTCTGCTTTGGCAGTTAATTCAGCTTTCTTGGCATTGGCAACAGCCGCAAGAATCTCTTCTTTTGAAGGTACTTTAACAGCCACTTTCTCCGGTGCCATAATAGAAACTATCAAATTACTGTCAGTAACATACGATTTTGCCAATTGATTAATCATTTCAAGCTTCAATTGTGGCATCATCAATTTTGAGGTATTAAATTCCCACTCAATACCAGGAATGACTTCCTGAGTTAAGAAATTGCGTACATATTCCCGTACCAATGCATTATTTTTTTGATTATCACGTTCATTGTATGCCTTCTCAATCCGTTTCAGAAAATCAATTTTGGCACGTTCCAATTCGGAATTTGTAAATCCAAATCGTTTAATTTTTTCTCCTTCAATCAACAAAGCATTCAATCCTTCCAATTCCTTACCTTCTTTTGGAACTGCAAGTAGCTGAAATGCATCTTTCGATTTTACCAATTCGCCATAATTAGCATATGCACCCACAAAAGGAGCATCAGCTTGTTGGGTGATTTCGTCGAAACGATTACCAATCATTGTAGAAATAAGAGAATTAGCTACACCAAAAACATAACCGTTGATAGATAATTTCACATCGGTAGGTATCACATCATGTTTGTATTCCAATTCAATGCGTGTCATGCTGGCTTCAGGGTCTTTTACAATCGAAACAATTGGATCAGCATTTTCCAATATTGGATAAATTGGTCGTTCTCCTGCATTTTCCTTTTTAGGTATATCTGCAAAAAGAGATTTAATTTTCGCTTCTACTTTATCAACATCAACATCTCCAACAATTAGAATTGCCTGCAAGTCAGGTCGATACCATCTTTTGTAATAATCGCGAATGGTTTGATGATCGAAATTGTTGATAATAGCAGTATCTCCAATCACATCGCGTTTTGAATATTGTGAACCGGGATATTTCAATTTATTAGACTCCTTCCACATCCTACGCTCTGCTCCTGCTCCTGTACGCCATTCTTCACGAATTACTCCACGTTCAGAGTCAATTTCAGTTCCTTCGAGCGAAATAAAACTTGACCAATCGTGTAGAACTAACAATGCACTATCAATAATGCCATCGCGGGTTGTAGGTACATCCGACAAATTATAAACCGTTTCATCCAACGACGTATAAGCGTTAATATTAGTACCAAATTTAACACCAATGGTCTCTAAATAATTAATTACTCCTTTACCGGGATAGTGTTTCGTACCATTAAACGCCATGTGTTCCAAAAAATGAGCCAACCCGTTTTGGTTGTCATTTTCGAGAATTGCACCTACGTTTTGCGCAATAAAAAACTCTGCACGTTGTTTGGGCTGTTGATTGGCACGAATGTAATAAGTAAGACCGTTGTCTAATTTTCCATAACGAACCTTAGGATCAATTGGCAAGGTTTGTTGTGAACTCAAATTTACTGATAAAAATATCAGTAAAAATAAAGAAATGAATCTAAAAATGTTTTTTTTCATGTTAAACATATTGTTATGAAAATGAATAATTTAAAATAATCATGTGTTTTTTTCCTTATTATTTAATGGGCTACAAAGGAAAGCATTATTTTTCAAATTAACAAAATATATTTGTTTTTTTCGATAAATAATCCATTAAATATTTGACGTAATAATTGCATAAATATTACATCAACGTAAATTTAAAAACTAAAATTGTAACTTTGCAATCAAAAAACGTTATGTCAGAAGAATTGTTCATCCCAAATGGAATTGATAAAAAAGAAATCTATGAATCATTGATACCTCAACTGGCGTCACTAATTGAAAATGAAACTGATTTAACCGCCAACCTTGCTAATATTGCAGCAGCCTTACACCAAACATTTAACTGGTGGTGGGTAGGATTTTATTTAGTCAAAAACAATGAACTTGTGCTTGCACCTTTTCAAGGTCCAATTGCCTGTACGCGTATAAAATACGGAAAAGGCGTTTGTGGAACTGCATGGAAAAATGAAAAAGCACAATTAGTGCCCGATGTACTTCAATTTGATGGCCACATAGCTTGCAGTAGCAGTTCAGTTGCAGAAATTGTAGTTCCTGTTTTTGATAAAACAACAAAAGTAATTGGTGTTTTAGATGTAGATAGTGAACATTATGACGTACTCGACGAGACAGATGTATATTATCTTAAAATTGTAAGCCAATTGATTACAAACACTTTATAATCCTTATTCAGTTATTTTATTGTCAGCTCATCTATCAATCGTTTAGCACCACCAACTTTGTCCATAACAAACATTACATAACGAATATCTACATTGATAGTACGTTGCAAATCGGGCTCGAAAACAATATCGCCGCTCATTGCTTCCCAGTTACCGTCGAATGCTAAACCAAGTAATTCGCCTTTAGAATTGAAAATCGGACTTCCCGAATTTCCACCTGTAATATCGTTATTGCTCAAAAATGCAACATGCATCTCACCGGTTTTCTGATCGAGATATGCGCCATAATTATTTTTGGTAATTGCTTTCTTGAGTTTTGGCGAAACTGAAAATTCTGCATCGTTAGGTTTTTCCTTTTCCAGAATTCCTTTTGTGGTAGTATAGTATTTATAATCAACAGCATCGGCTGGTTTATAACCTCCTATACTTCCATAAGTGAGTCGCATGGTAGAATTTGCATCCGGATACATTGCTATTCCATTCTCTTCAGCCATTGCCTTGATACCTGCTTCATAAAGTCGCTCGGCATCATTTAATTGCTCATTGGCTTTTGTATATTCGTCGGTTTTGATTGCATCCATCGTTTTCTTAATGTCTTTAAAAAACACAATGGCTGGGTCATCTTCAAAGTCCACTTTATCATCATTAACTAATTTGCTGAATTTCTCAAAACTTGTAAAGGCTGATTTTTTATAAAGATATTTTGCATAATTGGCATTGTTCCCCTTAAATTTTTTATTTATCCTATTGTAAACTTCAGGGCAGGCATCTGCATCAACTGATTTTTTATAAATATCCAACATTGCAACCATTGTAGCTTCATCTACATCGGCATAATAATCCTTGTATAATTTTGCAGCTTTTGTGAGTAAGGAATCCGGCGAAAGTTTTTTTGCTTTGAGTGCAGCAATATCTCCTGCGATTCGAGGCATCTCAACACCAGTAGATAAAGATTCGCGTAAGTAGTTGATTGCACGACCAAATGGATAGATTTTGGCATAGCCATCTTCAAGCGTTTTAAGCACATTGCCATATTTGTTTTGTCGTTCGGGTGATGCTTTTACCCATGTGGCAAAAGTGTTTTCATGCGTTTGCTTTTCATTGATAACACCTAATTTTTCAATTGCATTATTCATTCCAATACTGTTTTTCCAATAATTGGAGCTCCGGGCAAATTTACTGGCATAAGCGATATTGATAGCTTCATCGGCACGCATAAACGACCGCCATACATCCTGTTTAACACCACGAACATCAATGCGTGATTGATTTCCTGATTTCATTCGATTTATAATACCCCACGAAGATAAATATCGGTTGGTAGTTCCCGGATTTCCGATTATCATACTGTAATCGCCTGGTTTGTAGCCACTATTGGAAATGGCCGCAAAACGCTTAGGTGAATAGGGCACGTTGTCTTTTTTGTATTTCGACGGTTTTCCATCAGCGCCGCAATAGACCCTAAAAACCGAAAAATCGCCGGTGTGACGAGGCCACATCCAGTTATCAGTATCGCCTCCAAATTTACCAATAGAAGTTGGTGGTGCATAAGCAAATCTAACATCGCTATATTCCTGATAAACAAATAAATAAAATTCATTCCCCGAGTAAAATGGTTTTACTTTGGCTGTGTACAAAGAGTCTTTCTCAGTTTCTTTTTCAATGCTTTTAACTATTGAATCTTGCTTGTCAGCACGGTTCTTTCCAAGTAAAGTGTCGGGTAACTGTGAAATAACACGTTCGGTAACATCTTGAATACGAACCAGAAACTTCACTGAAAGTCCGGCAGATGGGATTTCATCCTCCAGCTTCTCTGCGGTAAAACCATTTTTCAGGTAATTGTGCTCAACGGTACTGTGTTTTTGTATAGCATCAAAACCACAATGATGGTTGGTAAAAACAAGACCTTGATTTGAAACCATAACTCCTGTACACCCATTTCCAAAGATAACAACTGCATCTTTCAGACTTACATTTTTATCGCTGTAAATTTCGTCGGCAGTAAGCATTAACCCCATGCCATTCATTTTTTGGATGTTTAGTTTTTCAATTAAAGGCAGCATCCACATGCCTTCATCAGCTTTGAGCATTAAGAATAATGAGAGAGAAAGCATTAGGATTAGAACTTTTTTCATGAAATAAATTCGTTATTAGTAAATAAATCAATAAGATACATTAAAAAATATAATAAATATATTTTGGATATTTATGCAATGCAAATGTAATTAATTTATTTGCAATATTAAAGTTCTCAACTTAGAATATTTACATGGCTTATTAAATGGGATAGAAATGGACTTATACTATAAAATCAAATGAAAAAAATCTAAGTATAAATGCCCAGACATATAGCATAAAAACACTTAATAATTACGAGAATTGGGAATATTTATATAAAATGGATCT
>JBMOHG010000170.1:0-6799 GCA_049317965.1 Paludibacter sp. | reverse complement strand
ATTATGAATAAACATAAATTCCTATTGTTTTTGTCGTTACCAACTGCTTTAATGGCATCGAATGCAAGCAAAAAGCAATCGAAAACAACAAAAATAGGCAAGCCAAACATTATTCTAATTTTGTGCGACGATTTGGGTTATGCCGATATTGAACCTTTTGGGGCTCAAGGAATTAAAACTCCCAACCTCAATCAATTGGCTTCGGAGGGACTTACACTTACGAATTTTTATGCTGGTTCTGCCGTGAGTTCACCTTCGCGAGCGGCTTTGCTCACTGGCTGTTATCCCAACAGGATTGGCATTCCCGACGTGTTGGCACCCCACGGACTCAGCTGGTCGAAGGATTTGTGGCGCGTAGGACTTAACTCCGATGAGCAAACGTTGCCCGAACTTCTGAAAACGCAAGGGTACGCCACCGCCATTTTTGGCAAATGGCATTTGGGACATTTATCACAACATTTGCCTAATAAACATGGCTTTGATGAATTTTGGGGAATTCCGTATTCAAACGATATGATTCCCCAAACAGATGCCAATTATCCACCATTGCCAATCATCCACAACAATATTATTGAGGAAGAAAATCCAGACCAAACACAATTTACGAAACGTTTCACAGATAAAACCCTGCAATATATCGACCAACATGCTGATAAACCTTTTTTTATTTTTCTGACGCATCCTATGCCACATGTTCCCATTTCTGCGTCTGATAAATTTAAAAATAGTAGCGAAAAAGGACTTTATGGTGATGTTATTCAGGAAATTGATGCCTCAGTTGGACAAATTTTGGCAAAGCTAAAAGATAAAAATATTCGTGAAAATACGATCGTAATTTTTACTTCCGACAATGGGCCGTGGTTGGCCTTTGGCAATCATGCCGGTTCGGCATTGCCCTTGCGCGAAGGCAAACATACCAGCATGGAAGGCGGTTACCGTGTGCCATTTATTATCAATTGGCCTAAAAAAATCCAACAAAACTCAAAAAGCAATGAAATGGTTTCTGCTATGGATTTACTGCCAACACTTACTTGCTGGGCAAATGCTCCATTGCCTACGAAAAAGATTGACGGTCTGGCTCTCAATGCATTTTTTGAAGGAAAAACTAGCTTTTCAGCTCGAAAAAATCTATTGTATTATCACAGCACAGAAGTGGAAGCAATACGTGTTGGCAAATGGAAATTGCATATTCCGCACAGCTATCAAAAAGCAGGTAGCCGCATTGGTAACAATGGCTTAAAAGGTTATTATGATAAAGCCGCTATTGGTTTAGAATTATTTAACCTGATTAATGACCCTGCTGAATCAGAAAATTTAGCGAATAAGTATCCTAAAATTGTTGAAAAATTACATCAACTTCTATTGAAAATGGATTTAGAACTGAAACTTAATAAACGACTACCAGCAATTTATGAGGGTGAAGCACCACCAATACGAAAACTGTGGTGGTAAATTAAAAAAACTATTTTCCATTTAGGGGAAAGTAGTTTTTTTTTCGTCAAAAAGAAACAAATTACTAATCTATTTTTAAATACAATGAAAAGAAAAACTTTTTTGCGACAAAATCTAGTTTTGTGTGCACTGTTTTTTTTCTGTGCGCTAACAACAAACCTTGCAGCACAGAATTCCAAAGCCGGCTCTAAATCAATTTACGGTGTAATTGTTGACCAAAAAGGAGAGACAATTATTGGTGCCAACGTTCTTGTAAAAGGCTCTAAGATTGGAACAATTACCGATATAGATGGGAAATTCAAATTGGATTTACCTGCAAATTCTAAACTTACAGTTACTTATGTTGGTTATCTTCCACAAGAAATAGTCATTAACGAAAACAGTATTTATAAAATCGTTTTGGAAGAAGATGCCAAAAAGTTGGATGAAGTTGTAGTAGTTGGTTATGGAACAGTAAGTAAAAGAAGTTATACGGGTTCTGCCTCTTCGGTTAAATCGGAAGACTTAACAGCACTCAAAACCATTTCGCCCACACAAGGTTTGCAAGGCCGTGCATCCGGTGTAAATGTAACTACAGCTTCTGGAATGCCCGGAGCACCTACTAAAATAAATGTTCGAGGTGTAAATTCAATCAATGCCGGCACTTCTCCGCTATGGATAATTGATGGCGTTCCAATGTATTCGGGCAATGGCTTAGAGGCAAGTACTAACTCAGTAGCTCAGGATCCGATGTCGATGATAAATCCAAGTGATATTGAAAGTATGGAAGTGCTGAAAGATGCAGCTGCAACCGCTATTTATGGATCACGTGGATCGAATGGTGTAATTATGATTACTACCAAATCGGGCAAAAAATCAGATCAAAAAGGGAATGTGAATGTTGATTATACAACTGGATTTAGTGATTTAACCCGTACCCCGCAGCAAATTGGTTATGCAAATACTACCCAATGGTTTGGTTTAGTTGATAAAGCGCGTCAAAATAGCGGATTGTTGCCTTTCGAACCAAATGATGCATTGAGTGCATCGCTATTAAATAATGCTATTACCAGAGATGAAGCACTTCAAACAAATTCGAAATGGTTTAATGAAGTATTAAGAACGGGACAGTATCATGATATAAACTTAAATTTGACCAAAGGGTTTAAAGGTGGTTCAGTATATTCATCTTTTAATTATCGAACTGATCAAGGTGTGTTGAAAAACAATGATTTAGATCGTATAACTGGTCGTATTAACACAGAGTTTGAAGTGTTTAAAAATTTGCAGGTTGGAACAAATATTGCATTTTCTTATTCGCACAATAATAGAGTTAAAACCGGAACGGCTGGAACAGTAGGTGGTGGTGCCGGAACTGCAGGGGCTTTTGAATCAGCCAACAGAAATGCTTTACCTTGGTTAAAAATATATGACACCGTAACTTCAGAAAATCCAACCGGCTATTGGTATGCAAAAGCAGGAAATATCGTTGCCAATAATGATAGACGTTATTTGCAGGATTATGTAGATCAATACAGGGTGGTTGGAAATGCATTTGCAGAATTAAAAATTGCGCCGGTAAAAGGACTATCATTGAGGTCAGAATTTGGTGTTGATTATATTAATAACTCGTCAGTAAACTGGATTAACTCATTTATTGCACCACAATCATCAGCTGTTGATCAAAATACAACGCGAAGGGTGATAAATTATAATGCCTATTTTAAATATAACAACACCTTTGGTGCAAATTCATTTAATACGGTATTAGGAACTGAATCGATGCGTATGTCAGGTTGGACAAGGTATATGAGTGCCAACAATCTGATTGGCTCTTATCCAGAATTAGGATCCAGTCTGCCTGGAACAATGATTAATATGAAATCATATTGGTCGGCAGAAGATTATTTACGCTCTTACTTCTTTAGAACAGATTACCGCTTATTGGACAAATATGTGTTGGCAGTAAGCTTACGAGCAGACGGTTCCACTAAATTCAAATATGACCCATGGGGTACATTTACGGCTTTTTCGGCAGGTTGGTTGATATCGGAAGAAGGTTTTTTCGAATCGCTTAGAAAAACCATGAATCAGTTGAAAATAAAAGGTAGTTTTGGTCAAACCGGTAATAATTCGGTGCCAAACGATATTTTCGATGTTGTGATTACGAATGACCCAAAAAGCTATTATGGCGGTAGTGTCTCAAACGGAACTATATTAAAATCGATTGGAAACCAAAGCATTACGTGGGAAACTACAAATAATTATGATGCTGGGGTTGATTTTGGATTTCTTAATAATCGGATTACAGGTTCGGTAGAATATTATTACAAATTAGTGAGTGATATGATTCTTAAAGCGGCACTTCCTCCTTCTTCAGGAATTACGGGTGGAAACTCTGTATATCAGAATATTGGTGACATGGCTAACTTTGGAGTTGATTTCTCATTAACCTCAACCAATATTAATAATAAAAATTTCAAATGGACTACTTCGTTTAATATTTCAACAAATGGAAACAAAGTACTTAGTTTATCTCCCGAAATGAACGTGGGGGGAAAAGGAGTAGCTTATACTGCCGGCACTCAAAATGTGACGGGTCAACGATTAGGCACGTTTTTTATGGCCGATTATGCCGGCATTGACCCTGATAAAGGGGTAGAAATGATTTGGGAAATTGACAAAGTAGAATATAAAGCTTCAGGTAAAACAATTAAGACAGGCAGAAAAGTTGCCGCGACCTCTGCAAACATCGTTGAAAATCGCTATTTATTTGAGGATAGGACAATTATTCCAACTTACTTTGGCGGGTTTAACAATACATTCAGTTCTCACGGATTTGATTTGAATGTTTTCTTTACATTCTCTGGTGGAAATTATATTTACGATTATAATTTAAAAAGAGCTTCGTATGTACACAATGCACAAACTGTATTGCTTACAGATATGATTGGTAAAACATGGGAGTCTGGTAAAACTGATGCAACTTATCCTTATCAAACCTGGCAAAGCGATTATCCAAATGCAGCTTGGGATACTCAAACCAATGATTGGGCAACTGCAACAACTGCAACAAATAAAAAAGACAGCAAATTTGCCACAGTAAGCGATATGCATTCTAAATTTATTTATAAAGGGGATTTTATCCGACTGAAAAACTTGTCAATTGGTTATAATTTACCTAAAAACCTAATATCGAAGATAAGTCTTGAAAACCTACGATTTACGGTGCAAGTGAGCAATTTGTGGACATTAACTTCTTATCCGGGTTATGACCCTGAAGGTGCCAGTTATGTCGATGCAGCAGGAATTCCAAATACCCGAACCATCAGTTTTGGTGTGTCAGCTAAATTATAATTATTCAACTTATACATCATATTTATAAAAATGAAAAAGATTAAATATTCAATCATGCTTTTAGCTGTAATAATACTAAATGCATGTAATGACGCAACTTTTTTGCAAACCGAACGAGCACCGGAATTTGGGTGGAATAATCTATCCGAACTTCAATATGCGGCCGTAACTCCATACAGATATATGTTCTATGGCGGGTATGGAGCAATGCATTCTATCATTGTAACAAATCAAGTGATGATGTCAGATTGTTTCAGGTTTTTAGGCAATGCTGAAGATTACTCAACAAGCCAGATTTATAATAGACAAATGGATTTAAGAGTACCTGAGATTGAAAGTTTATATACAAAGTTGTACACCGTAATTGGTTTAACCAACAATGGACTAACTTTTATTCAGAACAAGAATGACAATCCTTTCAAAACGTCTAATTCAGACGAATTGAATGAAGTAAAACGTATAAAAGGAGAGTTGTATTTTATGCGTGCTTATGCTTATTATCAATTGGCTACTATATTTTGTCCACCATATGGATATGCTGATAACAATGATAAACGGATATTAGTGAAAAGAGATTCAGTTGTATATTCAGGTGGAGACGCGCTGAAAAACGCACCTGTTCCTACAAGTGAAATATATGATCTGATGGTTTCCGATTTGAAACAAGCAAAAGCGTTATTACCAGCTGATTGGAGCACAGGTATGAATGACTCTTATAAAGACAGGTCAAGAGCGAATAAATGGGCTGCTTCGGCACTTTTGGCACAAGTCTATTTTACTATGCAAAAATTTACCGGGACAGAAAGTGCACTGACAGAATTAGATGATGTCATTAATAACGGAGGTTATACATTGACTGATAACCCGTTTACAAATTTCAATAACAATGCTGCGTCGTTATTAAAGTCCGATGCCGGAAATAGTGAAGTACTTCTATGGGCATTTTTTGCAGACCCAAGACTTTTGACCGAAAAAACTAATACTGGTCTTATGCATGAAGCATTACGCTATACACATTTTAATAAGTGTGGACGGGATGCACGAAACGGAGGAAATGGTAATACCAGCTCAGGTACAAGTCCTAAATGGAGTAACTTCCAGCTTTGGTTACAAATGACTTTGTCAAAAAATACTTTAATTGATATGGGTTGGATGAATGCAGATGGTTCTGAACCAGTTACAGCTACGTATGATAAACGTTATTGGAATGAAAACGGACATGTGGCAGGGTATAGAAATGACTATGGTCTTTTTTTTAGATATGAAGGTGCTTATAAAGATACAACTGAATATAGAATTGCAATCGGAATTAAACAATTAGGACGCAGAACAAGTGCCTCTGATGATGGGAAATATATCATAAGTACAAAGTTTGGCGGTTGGATTGATTCAACAAAAACAAAACAACGTATAGATAAAACAGAGCCGGTGGTTCTTGTTAATAAGTATTATAGATCTACCGATGGAAGACTTCAGAATATACCTGTAATACGTTTGGCCGAATTGTATTTAACAAGAGCCATGATTAAAAAGAGAGCTGGTCTTGGTGGACAAGCATCCGACTATAATATGGTGGCTCGCAGAGCTTGGAATAGCACATTAGGTGGTGCATATATTGATAAATCCGATGCCGAAGTAACAGAGAATTTGATTCTGACAGAAAGAAGAAAAGAGTTAGCTGGTGAAGACGCCTGGTATTTGGCATTTTGTGAAGCATTGGGATATACAATTGGGCAAGGTGATAGACCTGAAAGTTCATCGAATCTGACACCACCATATTCAACAGCATATTGGAAAAACTGTATTCCATTATCAGAGCTTGATTTTCAAAAGAAATAAAGAATTAAATTTTAGTTTTATGTAGAGCCGTTTGACTTGTTCTGCGGCTCTGTTTTTTAAACACCTTTATAATTAAAATCATGACATTAAGGTTTTTCTTTATAGTTGTATTTTCTTGTTTTTCATTTTTAGGATTTTCAAAAAATGAACTTCCTATTGATAAAGATATGCC
>JBMOHG010000169.1:0-6819 GCA_049317965.1 Paludibacter sp. | reverse complement strand
ACGATTTTTAATAGCAAAAATAATATAAATCATTTATTTGAACTAAAAAAAACGCCAATCTAAAGTTTAGAAAGGCGTTTTTTTATATTTTAATCCGATTTTATTATTTTTTTCGTCTGTATTCAACAAAAGAATACGGAAATTCATTTTGTTCATCAGCATCAAAATCCTCGCGGCTAAATTCGTACCATTCATCAAAATTTATTTCAGGGAAAAATGCATCTGCAACAAAATTTGAATGTATCCAGGTGATATACAGTGTTTCTGCTTTATCCATGGTTTGTTTATAAACAGATGGACCACCAATAATAAACACTTCCTCTTCATTTTCGCAAAGGTAGTAAACATCTTCCAGCGAGTCAGCTTCGTAATATCCTTCATTCACACCTTCCGACATGATTGAAGTAAGTACAATGTTTTTCCGATTTGGAAGTGGTCCGGAAGGTAAACTTTCGTAAGTACGTTTACCCATTACTACTGTATGACCGGTAGTTAGTTCTTTAAAATGCTTCAAATCAGCTGGCAAATGCCATGGGAGTTTGTTGAGGTGACCAACTGCATAGTTGTCAGAAATAGCGGCAATAATCGAAATCTTTAACATAATATATTTGTGATTAACGGTTTATGATAAAACAGTTATTTTGTTGAATTACAAAACATTAAATCTAAAAGTCTTAATGCTATATTTTCATTACTTCATACAAAGTTTAATAATCGTTCTTATGCTGTTCTTTAGACAGGGCGACAAAAATACAAAATAAAAAGGACAATCAACATTGATTGTCCTTTTTATACATTAACAACCTTTCAAATTTTTACAAAACCAGTGGCTGTTATTTTTAGTTAAATGGCTACAATGCCCTTAATATGTGGATGTGGGTCATAATTTACTAACTCAAAATCCGAAATTTGAAATGAAAAAATATCATTCACGTTGGGATTAATTAACATGCTGGGCAATGAACGGGGTTCTCGCGAAAGTTGCAGTTTTACTTGTTCCAAGTGGTTGGTATAAATATGAGCATCGCCAAGGGTATGAACAAAATCACCGGCTTTTAAGCCTGTAACATGTGCCATCATTTGCAATAACAATGCATAAGAAGCAATATTGAAAGGAACACCTAAAAATATATCAGCGCTACGTTGGTATAATTGCAAACTCAATCGGCCATCTGCTACATAAAATTGAAAAAATGCATGACAAGGTGGCAAATTCATGTTTGGAATATCGGCTACATTCCATGCACTGACAATAATTCGGCGTGAATCGGGATTGTTTTTAATAGTATTTACAACTTCTGAAATCTGGTCGATATGACCACCGGTATAATTTGGCCACGATCGCCACTGATAGCCATAAATATGACCTAAATCACCATTTTCGTCTGCCCATTCGTTCCAGATTCGAACGCCATTGTCAGTGAGGTATTTAATATTAGTATCTCCATTCAAAAACCATAGCAATTCATGAATTATTGACTTGAGATGTAATTTTTTAGTAGTAAGACATGGAAAACCTTCTTCGAGATTAAAGCGCATTTGATGACCAAAAACACTGATAGTACCAGTTCCGGTGCGGTCTTCTTTGTGAACACCTTCATTTATTACACGGTTTAAAAGGTCTAAATATTGTTTCATAATAATTCTAATTTCAAAATTTGAAAATCCCGATTCTCGGGACAAGTTGTGCGAATTTGAAAATAATGTTGAGTATTAATATATCTCACATTTAATTCATCATTACCAACAAAATGTGATAATAATATCAAGTTATATTTTTATACTTGGTCTCAAAGTCCCCAAAAACTATAATCCTTTGTCTTTCTCCATTTGGAGAAAGTGCCTAAAAGGCGATAGAGGTCGGGGGATTTAAGGGGCTTAATAAAGTTTATATGTTGTTTTTACTACCCTAAATTCTGTTCGGCGATTAATCTGATTAGCTTGTTCTTGTTGTTCGGCAGTAAGCTTTAATACATACGCTTCGTCCAAAATATCATTTTCTTTCAAATATGTATATTTTTGAGCAATGCTTGTATCAACTACAACCGGTTTTTCTTCGCCATGTCCTACTGATGTAAGTCTATCAGGTGCAATTCCGGCAGTTATAAGATAATCAACTACTGATTTTGCACGTTTTTCCGACAAAATTAAGTTTGAAGCATTACTTCCTACAAAGTCGGTATGTGACCCAATTTCTATGGTGATATTTGGATTGTCTTTCAATAGTTTTACCAATGATTGCAGACCGCTGGCCGAAGCTGGTGTCAAGTCCCATTTCCCAAATTCGTAGAATATATTTTCCATCTGAATTGGTTTTGAAATGGCCGAAAGTTTGAAATCAATTTTAAAAACTTTGCTTGTGGTAAGTCCTTGTGTTGAAAGTGAGTTTTTTTGATTCAGATAACCACGCGCCGATGCCAACAATACACAGTCAAGATCTTTGTCTAATTTTATACGATAAGTTCCATCCTTTTTTGTTTGTACCCGTGAATTAATTCCGGTATTTGTAACCATTCTTACGGTTGCATCCGGAATCACGGTGCCTTTTTCATCCATTACTTTACCTTCGAGGGTGTAGGCCAATTCAGGTAAATCGAAACTCCAGATAGCATCGTATCCCTTAGTGTCATTCCTATTTGATGAAAAATAGCCGGTTTGTTTTTTGCCGGCAAAGGTCATTCCAAAATCATCTCCTGACGAATTAATCGGCACACCCATATTTTCAACTTTCCAACCGCCGGTTTTAATTGGCGTAGCTTTAAAAATATCTAAACCACCCATTCCCAATCGACCGTTCGACGAGAAGAAAAGTGTACCATCTTCGCGCATGGTTGGAAACATTTCATCGCCCGCAGTATTAATCTCTGCACCTAAATTTTCTATATATTTTGCTTCACCATTTTCGAGCGTGGCTTTCCAAATATCTTTTCCACCAAGTCCGTTTTTTGCATCCGATACAAAATAAATGGTTTGCCCGTCGGGAGCAATTGCAGGGTGAGCAACAGAAACTGTACTGTCAACAAACATTTTTATTTTTTGAGGTTCGCCCCAAGCACCGCCTGCGCGAGCAGCTGAATAAATTTCTGTTCCAACTTCTGAATCGAGTACCTGTCGTGCTCGGGTAAAGTACATCATTTTTCCATCAAAACTAAATGAGCAAACCCCATCGTCATTGGCAAGAGTATTGATTTCCGAACCCAAAAGAAATGGTTTTTCCCATTTTCCTGCAGCATTTTTTCGGGTCATGTACATGTTATTGTTTGGCAAACCAGTAATAGTACTGTTTTTTTGTGCCATTTTTTTGTTTAACTGCCGTGTAGAGGTAAACATCAATACATCACCTTCGGCACTCAAAAATGCCGGACTAAAATTGTCTGATGAACGAACATTAAACAAATCAGCTTTTCTTACAACATATCGCGATGCCGTACTTTTCCATTTTGCTGCTTGTTGACATGACAATAATCCATTTTTAGCTAATTCGTTGGCAGTGTCCTTTTTTAAATATAGCGTATAGTTTTTTATTGCCTCACCATATTTTCCTCCGCGTTGCAATACCTGTGCATAATGTAAATATACGGTACTATCAGTATGAAAATTACGAATTGAATTCAGATAAGCCATTTCAGCTCTGTAATTTACATTGATATTTTTGTAACATTCACCTTGTTGGAATGCAATACGGGCACGCAACGGTTTTTGTTTTAATGGAATGCGTGGGTAAACCTTTCGGTACAAGTCGCCGGCAGCAAAATATTCACCGATTGCATATCGTTTATCTGCCTCTTTAATACGTGCTTTTACGCTGCAACCTTGTAAAAGCAATGCAGAAAACATTATTAAGGCGAAAAGTTTGATTTTAATACGCATGACGATGAAAGAGTTTGATAGTTTGTTTGTCAGTTGACGATTTATGTTTGAAAAATTTTAAACTCAGTATTAAAACCCCTTCTGAGGTTGGTGGTAGATTTATACCAATTCATGTATTACCAAGCCCGAACGCAATTTTGGTTCAAACCAAGTAGTTTTTGGAGGCATAATATTTCCTGAATCTGCAATGTCAATCAATTGTTTCATCGAAACCGGATAAAGTGCCAATGCTACGCGCATCTCGCCACTATCCACCCGTTGTTTCAATTCTCCTAATCCGCGAATTCCACCTACAAAATCTATTCGCTTGTCGCTGCGAAGGTCTTTAATGCCAAGCACTTCATCCAAAATCAGATTTGATGAAATGGTTACGTCAAGCACACCAATAGGATCATTATCATTATATGTTCCAACTTTTGCTGTGAGCGAATACCATTTTCCTGACAAATACAACGCAAAATTGTGCAATTTATTTGGTTTGTAAATATCGTTACCTTTTAATTCTACATCAAAGTTTTCTGATAATTTAGCTAGAAAATCTTCATCAGTTAAACCATTCAAGTCTTTTACCAAACGATTATAATCAATTATATTCAACTGATTGTCGGGAAAACAAACTGCCATAAAATAATTATATTCTTCGTTACCCGTGTGATGAGGATTTTGACGACGTTTTTCGTCACCCACCAAAGCGGCAGCTGCACTGCGGTGATGACCATCAGCAATATAAAGTGAAGGAATATTCGCAAATAATTCAGTTATCTTTTCAATCGTTTTAGCATCGTCAATTATCCAAAAATGATGTCCAAAACCATCTCCGGGAGCAATAAAGTCATAAATTGGTTCAGCTTTAATGGTTGCTGCCACTATTGCATCTAACTCATCCTGATGTGGATATGCAAAAAATACTGGTTCAATATTGGCATTATTTACTCGCACATGTTTCATACGGTCTTCTTCTTTGTCGCGGCGGGTAAGTTCGTGTTTCTTTATGTTTTCATTTAAATAATCATCTACATTAGCGCACACAACCAGTCCATATTGCGTTTTTCCATTCATGGTTTGAGCGTAAACATAGTATTTTTCAACCTCATCTTGCAACAACCAACCTTCGTTTCTGAATTTGGCAAAATTTTCAGCAGCTTTGTCGTACACTTTTTCCAAATGTTCATCGGTTCCGGGTTCAAAATCGATTTCCGGTTTAATAATATGATACAACGAAAGCGGATTTCCGTCTGCTTCTGCACGTGCTTCTTCAGAATTCAACACATCGTAAGGGCGAGATGCCACTTTTTCAACCAGGTTTTGAGGTGGACGAATGCCCTTAAAAGGTTTGATAATAGCCATAATATGAACTTTAAAACGTTATTTTATTTTGAGCCACAAATGTACAAAAATTCTTTTGAAGAAATGCATGACCCAAAAAGTATAGTAATTCGAACCAACCCTTCGGTCATATCTCTGCCAATTTCTGCCCTTTTGTCAGTGTTTTTTTTGATTTAAAACCAACTTTCATTCTCTTTTCTGTCAAAAAACGAAAGCTTTTCGTTAATTATTCAATGGCATATCGTTTGTAAAATGAAAAGCGTAATTAAAAAACATATCAGAAATAACTGAAAAAATAAAATATAAAAAGATTATGGGAAAAATTATTGGAATTGACTTAGGAACCACAAACTCGTGCGTTTCTGTAATGGAAGGTAACGAACCAATCGTTATCGCAAACAGTGAAGGAAAACGTACCACGCCTTCTGTAGTTGGATTTATTGATGGTGGCGAACGTAAAGTGGGTGATCCTGCAAAACGTCAGGCCATTACAAACCCTACTAAAACGGTATTTTCTATCAAACGTTTCATGGGCGAAACTTACGATCGTTTGACAAAGGAAATCGGACGTGTACCATTTAAAGTGGTAAAAGGTGACAACAACACAGCGCGTGTTGACATCGACGGACGTATGTATTCACCACAAGAAATTTCGGCTATCATTCTTCAGAAGATGAAAAAAACTGCAGAAGATTATTTAGGAACTGAAGTAACTGATGCCGTAATTACTGTACCTGCTTACTTTAACGACGCTCAACGTCAGGCAACAAAAGAAGCCGGCGAAATTGCGGGATTGAACGTGAAACGTATTGTAAATGAACCAACTGCTGCTGCTTTGGCTTATGGTTTGGATAAAACCAACAAAGACATGAAAATCGTTGTTTTCGACTGCGGTGGTGGAACACATGACGTTTCGGTACTTGAACTTGGTGATGGCGTATTTGAAGTAAAATCGACCGATGGTGATACTCACCTTGGTGGAGATGATTTCGACCACCGTATTATCGACTGGTTGGTTCAGGAGTTTAAGAATGAAAACAGTAATCTTGATTTGAGCAAAGACCCAATGGCTTTGCAACGTTTGAAAGAAGCTGCCGAAAAAGCTAAAATTGAATTGTCGAATACAACTTCGTCTGAAATCAATTTGCCATATATTATGCCAGTTGATGGTGTGCCTCGTCACTTGGTACGTACATTGACCCGTGCAAAATTTGAGCAATTGATTGATGATTTAATTCAACGTACCATCGAACCTTGCCGTACCGCATTGAAAAGTGCCGGTTTGACAATTGGTGATATAGACGAAATTATTCTTGTAGGTGGCTCAACCCGTATTCCTGCAATTCAATCAGCAGTAGAAAAATTCTTTGGAAAAGCGCCTTCAAAAGGTGTGAACCCGGATGAAGTTGTTGCAGTAGGTGCTGCCATTCAAGGTGGTGTATTGACAGGTGAAGTAACTGATGTATTGTTACTTGATGTTACTCCGCTTTCGTTAGGTATCGAAACTATGGGTAGTGTTATGACTCGTTTGATTGAAGCCAACACCACTATTCCAACAAAAAAATCGGAAACATTTACAACGGCTGCCGACAATCAACCTTCAGTAGAAATTCATATTCTGCA
>JBMOHG010000168.1:0-6835 GCA_049317965.1 Paludibacter sp. | reverse complement strand
CGATACTATTATTTTCTAAGACATTATTTACAACACATTCTTGAATTATTCGAGAATGAAACATGTTTTTTTATGTTTTTATTCTGTTTAAAAGCAGAAATCAACATTCACCCCCACAATAAATTTTATTTCAATTTCCTATCACCAAACCACTTCTCCCCAATCACGAATTTAATATACTATTAATAAGCATGTTTGTAAAAATAATGCTAATTTTGTGGAATTAATATTTTATAGATGCAACGTATTGGATCGTTATTTCATCATAGAGATAGTATATGGTTTTTAATTCAGGGAATATAAGCGAACAAAAATTAATTGAGGGATGCTTAAATCGTGAATCGTGGGCTCAAAAAAAGATGTATGAGCTACACGCATCGGCGATGCTGAGTGTCTGTGCCCGCTATGTACCTGATAGAGAAACAGCCCGCGACTTACTGCAAGATGGTTTTATTAAGCTGTTTACCAAAATTGAAACGTATACGGGCGAAGGAGCATTTGCAGGTTGGATGAGGCGGATTTTTGTAACAACTGCACTCGAATACCTCCGGCGAAACGATGCACTCAAACAAAGTGCCAGTATTGACGAATATGACAATTATATTGAAGATGTGGATGTTACAGTGTTGGAAAAAATATCGGCCGACGATTTATTGAAATGTGTTGCCGAATTACCCAATGGATACAGAACGGTTTTTAATCTTTATGCTATAGAAGGATATTCGCACACCGAAATTTCGAATATGCTTAATATCAATGAAAATACTTCACGTTCGCAATTTATGAGAGCAAGAAAAATCTTGCAAAAAAATGTTCAATCACTATTTATTTGAAAGTTTTACGATTGAAAATTAATGACAACTGTACAAAATGGAAGATAATAACAACAATATAAATTCAGAAGACCGTTTCAGTGAAATTTTTCGTCAGAAATTGGAAAATCACCAATTGCCGATTGATGATAAGGTCTGGAATGCCATAGAAAAGCAATTAAAACCCAAACGGAAAAAAATTGCATTGTGGATGTGGATTCCAATTGGAACAGCAGCAATGCTGGCATTAATTTTTACACTTCGTCCTTATTCCGAATCGACTTCAAGTATTACAAAAACAAACCAAAAAACTCAACAGCAATCAGATCTGCAAATTAGTAAATTGGCCGAAATTCATGAAGATACAATTTCAACATCAGACTTGCTGCAACAGAAAGTAGTTGCCGATAAACTTCAGCCCAAGCAAATCAAGGCCAACTTACAAAATGCCGGCAAGCAAACTGATCTAATCGAAGAGTATGCTTATGTAGTGCAAGAACCAATTAATGCAAAACCTTCAACAGCAGTTTTTGAAACTGACTCAATGGTTCAACCAAAAATTGAAACAAAAGATTCTACTACGAAAATTCCGGCAAAAAGATATGTACCTAACACACTGATTGCCGAATCGGAAATTCAGCCAATGACTGAGCCAAAGAAACAAAACAATTGGATGCTTGCAGCAACTTTTGGTTCAGGAGGTTCAGAGGGTGGTGGATCGTTGTTTGGCAATGCAGATATGCTTTATACCAACGTAACAGAGAGTTTGGTAAGTGCAGTTACAAAAAATACCCAAATTCTTACGCCAAATGATTTTTCGAGTAAAATGCATTTGCCACCGGTATCGTTCGGAATTGTAATTAGACGAAATTTGACAAAAACCCTGAGTTTGCAAAGCGGATTAATGTACACTTATCTTTTATCTACCTTCGAAAATACCGGCGTGCAACATTACGACGCCAAATTGCATCTACATTATATCGGTTTACCGCTCAATTTGATAACCAAAATTTGGACAAATCCGAAATGGGATATTTATTTTTCGACAGGTGGGGCAATCGAAAAGGGAATCAGATCTAATTACATTCAGAATCAATATTATGGAAATCAAACCTATACAACCAGAGCTGATACAAATATATCGGGATTGCAATGGTCGCTTAATGCCGGATTTGGAACTACATATAAATTGAATAAAAAATTTGGAATTTATTTTGAGCCGAAGATTAATTATTATCTAAACAATAATCAACCCATGAGTGCCCGAACCGAACAACCACTGGTAGTGGGAATAAATGCAGGGCTACAATTTGATTTTTAATCACTAGGACATATAATTGAAACTTACAACATGAAAAATATAAATTCAAAATACGCATTACTTTTACTACTTATTACTTTCGTTTCGTGCAAAACCGAAGTACCTATCCTACATCAAAAGATATTGTTTGAGCAGCATTATGTAAATTATGCATGGGGTTATCAAAATTCGGGCTATCTGGTTGATTCACTTGGTTATGTAAGAGTTTTTAATTTGTCAAATGATACAACATTTAAGTGGAATGAACCCGACAAAGATGGTACTATAAGCGTGGAGCAAATGACCAGGAATTTAGAACTTTGTACTACAGTTGTAGGGCAAATTGATCCAGACACTATATCATATTATACATCAAAAATTTGGGCAGCATCAAAAGGAAATATCTCAAAACCTCAAAATGTTATGGCTGATGCCGGTAGCAATGTTTTTTCGGCATTTATTTTTGATAATAAAACAAATAAATATCAGAAAGTTATGCTGAAAACCTGGGGCGATTGGACAATTACAAACGATGCTCCCGAAGCTGAAAGTATTTACAATTGGATGACGAGAATTAATACAATGGTTTATAATTACAGTCAAATTACTGAAATAAAATATGGGACTTCTTTTGGCGAATGTATTGGATATTGTAAACGTGATTTGGTGTTAGAATCCGGAAAAGCAACCTACAATTGTTCGGGTTGGAATACAAGTATTCAGCCAATTACACGTACCGAAACCCTTACTGTGGCAAGCTGGAGTGAACTAAAATATAATTTGAATATAAATTCTTTCTTTGATTTACCAGCCACAATTGGTTGTCCCGATTGTGCCGACGGCGGTGCGGAGTGGATTGAAATAAGACTTTTAAATGGTAATACACACAAAGTTACTTTTGAATATAATCATGAACCGGATTTTATGCAAAATTACATTGGAAAACTGAGAGAAATGCTAGGTAGGAATGAATGTAAATGAACTTCGAATTAAAATAACTTCAAAAAACAAACAATACAATTATGAAAACACATCTTCAATTACTGCTCGTAATTTTATTTGCAACAAGTTGCAATCAAAATGACCCTATCGTAGAAAACCCCAAAGATGAGCCTATTGCATTGCGTGTAGGTATGGAAAAAAGAGTGGCACAGGACAATGAATTTGCTTTCGATTTGCTCAAGCAAACTATCGACTTGTCAAAAGAAACCAATGTGTTTGTTTCACCACTCAGCGTGAGTATTGCGTTGGGTATGGCATGGAATGGAGCAAGTGGCGAAACCAGAACAGAATTGGAAACTGCTATGAAAATGAGCGGTTTATCAGTAGCCGAAATTAATGATTACTACAAAATAATGCAATCTTCCCTTCCCGAAGTTGATCATTCTACCAAACTCAGCATTGCAAATTCGCTTTGGTATCGGAGTGGATTTCCTGTAAAAACAGAATTTCTAAAAGTGAATAACGATTATTTTGGTGCTTATGTGCGTGAATTGGATTTCGAAAAAGCATGGGCTGTGGATACGGTAAATAACTGGTGTTCAAAAAAAACCAACAAGCTTATTCCCACCATTATTGATGAAATTCCACCAGAAGCAATGATGTATTTGATAAATGCTGTATATTTTAAAGGAATTTGGGCCAATAAATTTGATAAAAAAGTGACTGTAGAAAGCGCATTTACCAATGAGTTGAAAAACCAAGTGACAGTAAATATGATGTATCAGAAAGACACATTTGGTTATAGTACTGATACTTATGCACAATATCTCGATATGCCCTATGGAAATAAATCTTTCAGCATGACCGTTATTTTGCCAAGTTCCAATAAAACTACCACAGATGTGCTTGAAAACCTAAACCTGCCAAGCTGGAATGTAATACTTGCCGGTTTGCAACAAAGAGAAGTAATGGTTAGTTTGCCTCGTTTTAAGGTAGAAAATAAATTTACGCTCAATCAGGTTTTGCAAAATATGGGAATGAAGTTGGCTTTTTCTGATTTCGCAGATTTTTCGAAAATATCTGATATTAAACTTGTCATTTCAGAAGTAATTCATAAAACCTATATAACAGTTGACGAAGAAGGTACAGAGGCAGCTGCTGTTACATCCATTGGTTTCGAAACAACCTCGATGCCTAACTATCCAATATTTACAGTCAACAGACCATTTATATTTGTTATTCGCGAAAAAAGTACAGGCGTGATACTTTTTATTGGAAAAATTGGAAATGTGGAAAAATATTAAAGAATTTACCATTTAATCATTTACTGTTTACCATTTACTTTTTGAAATTTAACTAAATGAAAAATACTATTATTGTTTTCCTTACAATCTTAATTGTTTCAAACGTAATGGTAGCTCAACATGCAAAAATTGGTATAACGTTTTCTACTTTAAGTGATAATGAGGTGGTGCGATTTAGTAATTCTTATGTTGGAGATGGTTCTTATGATGCAAATTCGTCATATACAATTGGAATAACATATTTAAAGCCATTAAATAATTGGTTGGAAATAGAAACAGGAGTTGAATATATAAATAGCTCAATAACAGTGAGTCCAGCACCGATGATTCAAATGCCAACGCACACCAACAAGGTTTCATATCTTAATATCCCAGTTTCTGTACGTGCAAGTTTTTGGAAGTATTGTTTTGCCAATGGCGGTTTGATTATCGACACAGACTTAAGTTTAGCTTCGCCCATTGATGATCAAGTTGGACTGGGGGCAATGTTGGGAGTTGGATTAAAATATGACTTTAAATCTGGTATTTCACTTTTTGTGAATCCTTATGCAAAAGTTCATACTTTACTACCATTCAGTTTTAAAAGCTACTCACAGCACTTTCTCGAATCGGCAGCTCGATTTGGAATAACCTATCAATTATAAGATTTTACATAAATATATAATTCAAAATTTCAAAAATATGAAAAAGCTATTATTTTTATTCAGCATCACTCTTTTCGCACTTACAAGCTGCGAAGACAAAGTAACAGAAACAGTTACCTACAAAATTAATGAACCGGTGTTTATGAATGCCGAAACTTTTAGAAGTTCGGTAAAGGTAAGTTCTGTGCCACAAAAAATTGAGAAATGTGGAAAAATGTGTTTTTATCAAGGTTATTTATACATTTCGGAAACAGAAAAAGGAATTCATATTATTGATAATCAAAATCCTGCAAATCCCAAAATTGTAGGTTTTATTGAATTATTAGGAAATGCCGATTTATCAATTCGCAATGGCTTATTATATGCCGATTCCTTTGTCGATTTGGTTTGGTTCGATATCACAAATCCGGCTCAACCTGCATTGAAAGGACGATTGGAGAATGTTTTTACCAATGCTTTGCCAATTATATCCGAAAATAATTTTGGTTTCGATTATGCTGCATGTTATTCCGAAGGCAACAGTGGTGTTATTGTTGGTTGGGAATTGAAGGAAAAAACCGAAGAAGTTACGCATTATACCGGTGGTGGATGGTGGTGGGGACGACCTGAAATTATGATGGATGGAAATTTTGCACTGAATTCCACCAAAACCGGCAGTACAACAACTGGAGTTACCGGTTCCATGTCGCGTTTTACAATTTATAGTGATAAACTATATTCTGTGATTAACAACAGCATGACTATCTTCGATTTAAGTGCAGAGAAACCAACTAAAGTTTCTGAAAATATATATATTGGTAGAAATGTTGAAACAATTTTCAGCTACAAAGACAATATGTTTATGGGTACACCCACAGGATTAATCATTTATTCGGTAAAAGATCCTATAAAACCCGAATTTCAGTCGTCAATTTCGCATGTATATGGTTGTGACCCGGTGGTGGTTGAAAATGATATTGCTTATGTCACCGTTCATTCAGGGAATCTTTGTGGCCAAAATACCAACGAATTGATTATTATCAATGTAAGCGATGTGAAAAATCCAAAACAAATAGTTTCGTACACAATGACAAATCCCAAAGGGTTGGGCATTGATAATGGAAAATTATTTTTATGCGATGATGGGTTGAAGATTTATAAAGTTGGCGATCCTCAAACGCTTTTATCAAATCGGTTGGCACATTTTATGGACATGGATGGTTTTGATGTAATTCCATACAATAATGTTTTGATGATGATAGCGGAAGATGGTTTATATCAATACGATTACTCCGATTTGACTAAAATAAATCTTTTGAGTACGCTGGAAATAGGGAAATAATCACAAAACATCATTTTTAATTAAATATTTAATAAAAATCGAACAATTTATGTTTTGTTATGCTATCTTTGCGACAGAATATTTATAAATAAATTGCCGTAATTGTCTATAATATAGTTTAAAAGCTAACATATTTAATTTTGGTTTTATAAAAAAGTCACCATTATGAAAAAACAAATTCTCAATACCCTGCTGATATTTGCAGTTGGTATTTTAAGTTCAATGCCAGCAATGGGTCAGATAATGCCGCCATTGCAAAATTCGTTTGCTGTTTATCCATTAAATCCTACCCCAAAGGATACGGTGTATGTGGCTTATTCATATACATCTAACGATGGATGCCCTGATTTTAAGCTAGTTAAAGATTCAGTTGTAAAAAACAGAATTTATATTGCAAAAAAGGGAGTAGATAATCCTTCTATGATTTGTACGCAGGTTATTTCGTATTTTTCGGCTAGATTAAAATTAGGTTTTCTGCCCGAAAATACTCAAATTTATTTTGAAGGTCGTTT
>JBMOHG010000167.1:0-6842 GCA_049317965.1 Paludibacter sp. | reverse complement strand
ATTTTGACTGATTTTCTAAAGAATGAATCGATAAAACCGGCAGCAATCAATGAGTTTTTAGCATCAAATGCATCTTCAGAATTAAAACATGGATGTAAACTAAGCGATTTAATTCTTCGTCCTCAGCTAGGAATTGAAATGCTGGCTGAAGCTGTTCCTGCGCTGAAAGTAAAAATAAGTGAAATTGGCACCAGAAAAGAAGAAATTATAGAAGCAACAGAAGTGCTATTAAAATATGAAGGCTATATTGTACGGGAAAAATTAATTGCAGAGAAACTACAACGGTTGGAACATATTAGCATACGCGGACGAATTGATTATAATTCCATTCAATCCCTATCAACCGAAGCGCGACAAAAACTAACAAAGATAGATCCGGAAAACATTGGTCAGGCAAGCCGTATCCCAGGCATTTCACCGAGCGATGTGAACATTTTACTTGTATTGTTAGGAAGATAGGGATGCACCTAACCCCTAAAGGGAACAAGAATGTTCCACGTGAAACAACATATCACAATAAGCATTGTTCCACGTGGAACAAGAGAAAATATAATAATTAAACCCTTGAAGGGTAATTTAGAGATGAAAACTTCAAACACATTAAAAGAACTTGTCAATGCACTGCCTGATAAGCCAGGAGTGTACCAATACTTTAATGTGAACAATGAAATTATATATGTAGGTAAAGCCAAGAATCTAAAAAAAAGGGTTACATCGTATTTCAACAAAGTTCATGAATTGAGCAAGACTAGTGTACTTGTAAAAAACATTGAAACACTTAAATACATTGTAGTTGAAACGGAGGAAGATGCTCTCCTACTCGAAAACAATTTAATTAAACAGTATCAACCCAGATACAATGTTTTATTGAAAGACGGTAAAACCTACCCAAGTATTTGCATTACCAATGAACCATTCCCCCGTATTTTTAAAACACGGAATATATTCAAAAACGGTTCTCAGTATTTTGGTCCTTACAGTTCGAATTATACAATCAATTCAATTTTAGACATAGTTCATGAGCTTTTTCCTCTTCGTACTTGTCGTTTACCTTTGACAAAAGAAAATATCGATAGCGGAAAATTCAAAGTTTGTTTACAATATCATATACATAAATGCAGAGGTGCCTGCGAAGGTAAGGAATCGGTAGAAGAATATAAAGAAACAATCGAGCAGATACGACAGATAATTCGGGGTGACGCAAATGAAATAAGTAAAATGCTATTGGAGCAAATGAAGAAACTTGCCTCAGATTTTAAATTTGAAGAAGCGCATTTGATAAAACAAAAATACGACCTGATTGAAAGCTATAAATCAAAATCGATTGTTGCTAACTCGGTAGTTGAGAATACTGACGTGTTTGCTTATGATGATAATGAAAATGCAGCCTATGTAAATATTTTGCGTATATCGAAGGGTTGTATTATTCAGGGCTATACCATTGAATACAAAAAGAGAATAGATGAAGATAAGGCAGATTTGTTGTCAATGGCAATAGTGGAGTTGCGTGAACGGCTACAAAGCAATTCTAAAGAAATAGTTGTTCCTTTTGAAATAAATTATGAGCTACAAGATGCACAAATAGTTATTCCTCAACGAGGTGACAGAAAAAAACTGTTAGAGCTTGCTATTCAGAATGTTAGGCAATATAAACTTGACAAGTTAAAACAAGAAGAAAAGCTAAATCCTGATCAACGGGCTATGCAAATGATGAAAAGCATACAGGAGTTATTACATATTGATAAACCACCAATGACTATTGAGTGCTTTGACAATTCAAACATTTCGGGATCTGATGCTGTAGCTGCTTGTGTCGTCTTCAAAAAAGGCAAGCCTTCCAAAAAAGATTATAGAAAGTATAATATTAAAACAGTGGTAGGTCCTGACGATTATGCATCGATGAAAGAAGTTGTAAGAAGGAGATATACCAGAATGTTAAATGAAGAAGCTCCACTTCCCGACTTGATTATTGCCGATGGTGGAGTTGGACAAATGGAAGTTATACGGCAGGTGGTTGAAGACGAACTTAAAATTAACATCCCAATTGCCGGATTGGCAAAAGATAGCAAACATCACACACGAGAATTATTATTTGGATTTCCACCAAAAGAAATTGGACTTAAAATAAATGACCCACTTTTCAAATTATTGGCATCGATGCAGGATGAAGTTCATCGTTTTGCTATCACTTTCCATCGTGACAAGCGAAGCAAGTCTCAAATTACTTCGGAACTTGATACGATTCCAGGAATTGGCGAAAAGACGAAAAATGACCTGATTAAGCATTTCAAGAGCTTAAAACGAATTAAAAGCGCAGAAATAAAAGATATAGCTGATGTTATAGGAAATAGCAGAGCGTCAATGGTTTACAACTATTTTAAAGTTGATTCGAAGCTCTGAGATTTGAGTATTTAATTTTTGCAGTATCTTTGTACAGAAATAAAAGAAAGAAAAAGGCTCCTAGCCCCTAAAGGGGAACAATGTTTGTCTTTTTCTTTCATTTGAGCTTAAGATATAAATTAAAAAAATGAAATAAGTAACTAAATTCCTTTTCAGGGGTTAGGGGTAAAATATGATAACACTAGAAATTAATTCTATAAAAACAATAAATCAAACGGCCCAAAAATTTATTGAACAAATTGGTGAACGAACAATTTTTGCTTTTAATGGAAAAATGGGTGCAGGCAAAACTACATTTATAAAATCAATTTGTGAAACAATGGGTGTTAAAGAAACGGTTAATTCACCTACATTTTCAATAGTTAATGAATATGAGGCTGCTGATGGAAGAATAATTTACCATTTCGATTGCTATAGAATTAACAAAGTTCAGGAAGCGTTAGATCTTGGAGCAGAAGAATATTTATATAGTGGTAATTTGTGTTTTATCGAATGGTCGGAAAACATAGCTTCACTCCTACCCGATTCAATTGTGAATGTTGATATTGAAGAAGTGGAAAATGGAAAAAGAGAAATACACCTCCCCTAACCCCTCCAAGGAGGGGAAAAGTAGAAGTAATGAGTGATGTGGATTGAAGTAAATTTTAAATGAAATGAAAACAAAAAAGAAAAATGGTGTCATGCAGCAGGTTAAGGCCGCACGAAAGCAAAGCCGTGAAGAAGAAATTCAAACACATGGAAAATCGATTAATTATCGAAAGGTTATGGCTAGTAAAAAGCAATATAATCGCAAAAAAAATAAGGCAGACGATGAGGTTCTGCCTTATTTGTTTTAGGATATGACAGAAGTAGAATTCTGTCATCCATTTTTTACCAAATACTTACCCGTTTTTCAACCGGAATAAACATTTTATCATCAGCTTTAATTCCAAAGGCATCGTACCATGCCTGAATATGTGGTAAAGCGCCATTTACACGCCACTTACCTAACGAATGAGGGTCTGACTTGGTCAACACCAAAATCTCCTCTGGACGTATGTTTCCTGCCCAAACATTAGCATACGAAATAAAGAATCGTTGTTCGGGTGTAAAACCTGATAAATCTTTTAAAGGTGAAGCCATTGTTGCTGATTTAAATGCTTGATAAGAAACCTGTAAACCACCATGGTCAGCAATGTTTTCGCCAAGCGTAAATTTACCGTTTCCATATACTCCGGGAGCTACTTCAACACCATCGAAATAATCTGCCATAACCTTTGCTCGTTCATCAAATTGTTTCTTATCCAGCTCAGTCCACCAGTTTTTAAGATTACCATCTTTGTCAAACTGACAACCTTGATCGTCAAAACCATGTGTCATTTCGTGACCAATAACCACACCTATAGCACCGTAATTAAAGGCATCATCTGCATTCATATCAAAGAATGGATATTGCAAAATGCCGGCAGGAAAGCAAATTTCGTTAGTTGAAGGATTATAATACGCATTAACCGTTTGTGGAGTCATTAACCATTCCGATTTATCAACTTTTTTGCCAGCTTTTGAAAACATATACGCTGCTTCAAAACGATTAGCCCGTTGAATATTAGCCAAATATGAATCCTTTTTTATTTCCAATTTAGTATAATCTCTCCATTTATCAGGATAGCCTATTTTCACATAAAATGAATTCAATTTTTCTATTGCTTTCAGTTTGGTTGAATCTCCCATCCAAGGTAAAGCTTTAATTCTTTCGCCAAGGGAAATCTGTAAATTATGAACCAGTTTCAACATTCTTTCCTTAGCTTCTGCAGGGAAATATTTCTTTACATACATTTGCCCAACTGCTTCGCCAACAGAACCATCAACACTGCTAACAGCACGTTTCCAGCGAGGAGAATGTTCCTTTTTACCCGAAAGGGTTTTTCCATAAAAGTCAAAATTCTGAGCATAGATTGAATCGCTTAAATAACCAGCTGATTCATCAATTAATTTCCATTGCAAATAAGCAATTTGATTTGCTAAAGGTTCTGTTTCAATTATTTTTCCAACTTCAATAAGTGATTCTTTTTGAGATACACTTACGAATTTTGTATTACTAATACCTAATGTAGAAAAATATACATTCCAATTAATTGCAGGTACCAATTTTTGCAAATCACTAACAGTCATTTTATTGTAATTTGCATGTGGGTCACGCAATTTCACCTGATCGTAAGCTGCTTTGGCCAAACGAGTTTCAATAGTCATTACAGCTTCCATGTTCTTTTGAGCTGTTTCTGCATTAAAACCAACTAATTGGAACATTTTTACAACATGTAATTTATACTTCTCACGAATCATTTTAGTATGCGCATCGTTGTCCAAATAATACTCACGTTCCTCTAAACTGATTCCACCCTGATATGTCTGAACCAGATTATCATTGCTGCTCATGGCATCTGCATCTACATAAACCGAAAAATAAGGAGCTAAGCCCGACAATAATAAGTCAGGAAGTAGCTTAGATAATTCTGTAGTAGATTTCAAAGACGCAATTTTTTGCAAATCTGCCTTAAGTGGCTCATATCCATCTTTATTCAGCTTGGTACTATCCATTGCCAAATTGTACAAATCACCAATTTTTTGTTCTATAGAACCATTAGATGCTGGTTTTGAAGCAATTTCAGTAATTAATCCTTTTAGTTGTTTCCGGTTATTTTCGGCTAATAAATCGAAACTTCCAAAACGTGAATACTCACCGGTAAGTGGATGTTTTTTCATCCAGCCCCCACAGGCATATTTGTAAAAATCAACTTTGGGTGATACCGTAGTATCTAAATTTGCTAAATCGATACCCATTGGATTTGAAGTATCTTTTTTGCTGTTACAAGCGGTTGTCATAAGTGCTAAAGCAATGATGGGAATGAATAGTTTGTTCATTTTTAGTAGGGTTTTATATTTAAAAAGTTTGCAAAACTATAAAAAGTAATGCAATAAATAATAATTATACAGAAAATAAACAGAAAAAAGCAACTTTTGTTCAAAAGAGTAGGTTAATCAATAATTTGAACAGAATCTATAATCCTAAAAAGTTCGTTCAAAGTATCAGCCCGAAGCATGGCAATTCGTGTTTCTTTAAAGTTGGGAATTCCTTTAAAAACCGGGGTGGAAGCTAAATGACGACGGCTATGTATTATTCCTTTTAAACGTTGATTATTAACACTTTCTAATGATGTATTTTCATCAATATCCAACCATTTTACAGATGCGATAATATGTTCCTTTAGAATTGATTTTTGTTCTTCGAAAGTTAGTATTGGTTGCAGTACTCCAGTTTCAAAATACTGCTTCATTTCAGCAAAAATCCATGGACGTCCAATAGCAGCACGACCAACCATAACGGCATCAACTCCGTAACGATCAAAACATTCTGCAGCACGTTCAGGTGTTGTAACATCTCCATTTCCGATAATTGGAATGTGCATACGAGGATTATTTTTCACTTCAGCAATCAATGTCCAATCGGCATCACCTTTGTACATTTGAGCGCGTGTACGACCATGTATAGTCAATGCTGCTATTCCACAATCCTGTAACTTTTCGGCTAATTCAACAATTATTTTGCTATCATCATCCCAGCCCAAACGTGTTTTTACAGTTACCGGAAGATTTACAGCATCAACCACATCTTTTGTAATTTTCAACATACGTGGAATATCTTTTAGAAGCCCCGCTCCTGCCCCTTTTCCGGCTACTTTTTTTACCGGACATCCAAAATTTATATCAATAATATCAGGCTGTGCTTCAGCTGTAATACGAGCAGCATTGGCCATCGATACAGGATCATGTCCATAAATTTGAATTGCAATTGGTCGCTCTTGCTCATAAATAGTTAGCTTTTGCTGCGTTCTGTTTACACTGCGTATCAATGCCTCGGACGAAACAAACTCTGTATAAAGCATATCAACACCAAAACGTTTACAAAGCAGCCGAAATGCAGGATCTGTTACATCCTCCATTGGCGCTAAAAATAGCGGTTTATCGGGAAATTCTATATTTGCAATCTTCATTTTAATTCAAAATTGGAGTGCAAAGGTAAATATTTAATTGATACAGAACAATAAACATGTTTTCTTAGAATAAAGTAACTAATAATCTAGTAAATTATAGCTATTTTTGTAAAATCAATTCATTGATTTAAATATGAAACAATCGAAAAAATTAGTATCAAAAAATTCCATTAAAAATAAAAAATACACTTTTAATCAATTTCTGAAACTTTTACGTGATTTTACTTTTATTGGATTGGGCATTACATCGGCAGGTTTTGGTTTAAAGGGTTTCTTATTGCCCAATTCGTTTATAGACGGAGGTGTGACAGGTATTTCACTAATTCTGAGCGAACTTACAAATATTCCATTATCAATTTTATTGATTGCTATTAACATCCCGTTTATATTTATGGCTTTAACAACCGTCAA
>JBMOHG010000166.1:0-6872 GCA_049317965.1 Paludibacter sp. | reverse complement strand
TTAGTAAATGATTAAATGGTAAATGACTAAATATTGAAGATAATTCACTAAATTTCAAACATTTTTAGACGAATTGTTGTATATTCAAAAATAAATGATTTCCTTTGTATCCGAAAAGAAAGTGTATTTTTTCGTTCGTTTATTTCAACTCTCCTATTTCGTAGTCGGATTTTGTCTTAACCTCGGTTTTATACTTCTCTTAAATCACATTTATTTATTTTTATTTTTTTTATTTTTATGAACATTTACGTAGGTAACTTAAGTTACAAAGTTCGGGAAAATGACCTTCAAGGGGTTATTGAAGAGTATGGTCAAGTTGAATCTTGCAAAATTATCAAAGATCGTGAAACTGGTAAATCAAAAGGATTTGCATTTGTAGAAATGGCTGATGATGCTGCTGCTGCAAAAGTTATCGAAGAATTAAACGGCGCAGAATTTGATGGTCGTTCAATGGTTGTTAAAGAAGCTCGTCCAAGAGCATAAAACAATTTTTCTTTTAAGACACATAAGAACTTCTGTTATCGTAAGGTGGCAGAAGTTTTTTTTGAATATTTTGTTGTTTTCTTCCATTTACAACATATAGTATCTATTTGAATTACAGATATTTTATCATCCAATATGAATTTATTTAAAGAAATGCTGAAAGACAGTGGAGTTATTTCCAAATTATTTATGCTCATAGGAACTTTATGTTTCTTTGCAATAATTGGTATGTTTATTTGGACACTGACTGTTGGAGGAAATGCCGGAGACATTTTTTCGTTAAAGCTTTTGCAACTCACTCAATCATTGAGTATGTTCATATTACCTCCTTTTTTATTGGCTTATTTATGGAGTAAAAAACCTTTAAATTTTCTTTCACTGGATAAAAAAACAAATGGATTGAATGCCATAATAGTAATTTTGTTTATGGTCATATTGATACCTTTCATAAATCTTTTAGTAGATTTAAATCAGCAAATTGTTTTGCCTGATGTTTTTGCCAACTTGGAAGTTCAAATGAAAGAAATGGAATTGAAAGCAAATGAACTAACACAAAAAATGCTGAATGTAAACAACTTGCAAGGATTAGCATTTAATGTTTTTTTGATTGCACTGCTTCCTGCTTTGGGTGAAGAGCTGTTTTTCAGAGGCACATTACAACGGATATTGAAGGATTGGAAAGGTGCTACTGTTGCCATTTGGATTACTGCATTTATTTTCAGCGCCATACATTTGCAGTTTTATGGGTTTATTCCCCGATTGTTGATGGGTGCATTTTTTGGCTACATGTTAGTTTGGAGTGGAAATTTATGGTTGCCAATTTTAGCTCATTTTACAAATAATGTGATAGCTGTTATCTTCTATTATTTGAAAAATAATGGATTTCAAACAATTAATATCGACACTATTGGCACTGGCAATACAGTGTGGCTGGGATGTTTAAGTGCTGTGATTGGAATAGTAGGAATTATCTGGATACAAAAACGATTGCTAAAGTCTAATTCAAACTAATTTGTCCATTTATAGTGTTTAAAGCGTTATGTTAGTTTGATGATAGGGTATATAATTAATCACAAATTATTGATTCATTTCATTTTCAAATTATCAAATTTTCAAATTATAAAAAACCCTAGTTCTGTTTTCTTCTTTCCATTACAATCAATAATGCTTGCTCGCGCAAATCAGTCGGTAGTTCAATTCGTCTTATCTGTAAACTTCTCACCCAGCCTGCCACATCACTCTCATTGAGGGTGTAAAAGACTTCAGAAATTTGATTTATTTGTTCATTATTGAAAGTTGAAGCAGGAATATCCACTAAAGCATCCAGCTCTTCGTCATCGTAATAAATAACTTTATTGTTGGAATTAAGTAATGTATCTTTTTCACAGATTAGATGAGCACCGCAACATTCACCTTCAGTTTGAAGAATGACTTCTGGTTCAGCAGTTTGGTTCTTTCGTTGAAAATAAGTGACTATAAATAAAACCACACCCAGACCAACCAATAACAAAATGAGTATTAGCATAAAAAGCTATTTCTTAATTCAATATAATTTTCGGGACAAAGTTAGCTATATTTGGTCTAAATTATGTATTTTTGTAAGTTAAAATACAATAGAACACGGATTTTGAAGTTAGTATTTCCAGACAAGTTTATTACATTACTTTTCAAATGCTACATTCTAATAAACACTTAGTATTTAGTTATTTTACTTCATTTTAATTAATTTATTCTATATCTTTTGAAATTCGATTTAAAACATAAAGTTTGGTTGCTACTGCTAATAATATTTATTGTTAGTGGTTGTTCTACAAAAAAGAATACCTGGTTATCAAGAAACTACCATTCTGTGAACACGCGCTTTAATGTGTTTTTCAATGGTGCAATTAGTTATAACGAGGGATTGAAAAATATTCAGAAATCAAATAAAGAAGATTATTCCACCATAATTCCAATGTATCCCATAAGCCGTCATGCTAATGCAACTGCAGCTACGTCAAATATGGATAGAACTATAGAAAAAAGCAGAAAAGCAATTAAACTACACTCGATAAAAGTAAAACCTACTAAAAAAAGTAAAAAGGCAAATTCCCCTGAATATAAACTTTTTTACAATCAACAGGAATTCAATCCGGCATTAAAAGAAGCATGGTTGTTACTTGCACAATCAGAATTTCACAAAGCTGACTTTTTAGGCTCTTCAGCAACTTTCGCATACATAGCACGGCACTACCAGGGCGATGATGATATCCAAATAAAATGTCAACTTTGGATAGCAAGAGCTTATTCCGAAATGGACTGGATTTACGAGGCAGAACAAGTGCTTTCGAAAGTGGAACAAGACAAATTAAAGCGAGAAAATGTAGGCCTTTTTGCTGCAGTAAATGCTGATTTATTAATCAAAAAACATCAATATAAAGATGCTATTCCTTTTTTGGAACTTGCACTTTCAAAAGAAAAAGACAAGGATTTAAAACAACGTTTTGGTTTCCTATTGGCACAATTGAACCAAAGAAATGGAAACAATAAGGCTGCTTATGAGGGTTTTACTAATGTAATAAAATCAAATCCACCTTACGAAATGGATTTTAACGCCCGAATTAACCGCGCACAAATTGATGTAAACGACATAGCCGGAGTTCGAAAAGACCTCAAAAAAATGCTTAGAAACTCCAACAACAAGGAGTATCTGGATCAAATTTACTTTGCAATTGGCAACACCTATTTAAACCATGCCGACACTTTAAAAGCGATTGAAAATTATAAACTTTCTATCGAAAAAAGTACAAGAATGGGTATTGATAAAGCCGTAAGTTTAATTAAATTAGGCGATTTATACTACAACAGACGCAATTTTATTTTGGCTCAGCCTTGTTATGAAGATGCTGCGAAAATTATTACTAAAGAACATGAGGACTTTGCACGTGTCAGAAAACGTGCCGAAATGTTGAGTGAATTGGTAATTCAGAATGATATTGTGGTACTACAGGACAGTCTACAGCGTCTATCACAAATGCCCGAAAAACAACGTTTAGATGTTATTAATAAACTTATTGAAAGGTTGATAGCAGAAGAAAAAGAAGCTGAGAAAAAGAAAACTGAAATTGCAGAATCTCAGAACAGAAATAACGGTAACAGATTTGAACCCGATGAGGATTTTGCAAACTTACCTCCTATAGGTGGAAATTTACCATCAGGAGTAGGCGATTGGTATTTTTATAATGCCGAAATAATGAGAGTGGGACAACTCGATTTTAAGAAAAAATGGGGTAAACGAAAATTAGAAGATAATTGGCGAAGAACCAACAAAACTACTTCACTTTTTGCAGATGAAACCATTAGTAATGCCGTGAAGGACAGCACTGATACAATTGCTAAAACTGAATTCGTTTCAGATGTAAAGAATCCGGAATTCTACTTACGACAAATTCCGGTTACAAAATCACAATTAGCCAAATCTAATGCCGATATAGCGACAGCCTTGTTTGCTATGGGTATGATTTATAAAGACAAAGTTGAAGATTTTCCAATGGCGACAAGCACATTCAATGAATTTATTCGTCGGTTTAGTGCTGATGAACGAATTCCGGATGCTTATTTTCAGTTGTACATGTTGAATACAAAAAAAGGTAATAAAACAGAGGCAGATGCATACCGAACAAAATTGATAACTGAATTTCCAAATTCAAAATATCAAAAATTATTATTGCAACCTGATTATACTGAACGACTTGCCAAAATGTATGTAGAGCAGGATTCCATTTATAATTTGACATATAAAGCTTATAACGAGAGTGATTTTACAACTGTTTACAAGCATGTGGCATACATTCAGCAGAACTTCCCACAGGCAACACTTATGCCAAAGTTTCTGTTCCTGAATGCATTAAGTATCGGAAAAAAGGAAACTGCCGATAAGTTCGAAATTGCTTTAGATTCATTAGTTGCAAAATATCCCGAAAGTGACGTAAGCGCTATGGCCAAAGATATTTTGGCACTACTCAAACAAGGAAAAGAAGCAAAAACGGGAACTTCGAGTGGTTCGTTGCTTACAAGACGTGAAGAAGTAACAAAATCGGAAATTATTGAAATGGGTGAGAAATTTGAATTTTCACCAGAGAAATTATCGAAACACAGACTCATGTTGATTAGTAAAACAAATGCTGCAAGTCTAAATAAATTACTGTATAATGTTGCTTCGTTCAATTTTTCAAGGTTTATGATAAAAGATTTTGATTTGGTTGTCAACAAATTAGATTCTACTCAAAATGTATTATCAGTCACAAATTTTGAATCGTTTGATGAAGCCAATTGGTATTTAAAATCAATTGATACGGATGAAGCACTTACAAAATTGATGAAAGACTTTGAAGTCCAAAAGGTTATTATTTCCGAATCAAATTATGCATTGCTGAGAACATCATTTAATTTGACCGATTATCTGACTTTTTTATCCAAACCGGTTGAAATAAAACCAATTGTAAAGGTAAAACCTGAGCCAACTAAAAAAGCAGAAATAGCAGCAGTTTCAAAGGGAAAAGTATCACCTGCAGTAACTTCTGTACCGGTTGTTGAGCAGCCAAAACCAATTGTGAAACCTACAGAGAAACCTACTGAAAAGCCAATTGCAAAAGTTGAAAAAGAAGTTGAAAAGCCTATGGAAAAAGCAATTGAAAAAACAGTTGAGAAGGCAATAGAAAAAACAGTTCAAAACACTGCTACAAATACTAAACAAGAAGATGCAACTGTTGTTCCCAAAGAAAAAGTTGAGATAAAGCCAACTCCAATTACTCCTGCTGCACCTGCGGTAGTTGCACCGGTACAACCGAAAGTTGAAGAAGTACCGTTATTTAAAAATTTATTTGCCTATAAAGCAAATGAGCCTCATTTTGTAGCTATCTATGTACTTTCGGGCACAATTGACTTTACGAAAACGAAAGCACTTTTAGACGACTATAATACGAAGAATTATGGTATCATGAATTTAAAAGTATCGTTAGAAAAAGTTGACAAACAACAGATTATAATAATTGGAAGTTTGAGTGATGCAAATGTAGCAAAGTCATATTTGTTGCGTATGGTAAAAGAAAAAACGCTTTTTGAAGGATTGAAAAATGCAAATTATCGTAATCTACTCGGGTCGCAAAAAAACCTGAATACTTTAATGCAGCAAAATGCATTGAATGTGTATTTTGAATTTATGACTGAATATTATTTAAAATAAAAATGAAAAAAGACCGCATACTTTGGGCTGACGACGAGATGGATTTGTTGCGCCCGTACATTCTGTTTCTCGAAGAAAAAGGATATGAAGTTGTAACAGCTACGAATGGAAAAGATGCAGTTGAACTTTGCCAAAAGGAAAGTTTTGACATTATTTTTCTGGACGAAAATATGCCGGGTCTAAGTGGTTTGGAAGCATTGGCCTTGATAAAAGATATTGACCCCAATGTTCCTATGGTAATGATTACCAAGAGTGAAGAGGAAAATATTATGAATATGGCAATCGGTAGTAAAATCGCTGATTATCTTACCAAACCGGTAAATCCAAGTCAAATTCTTCTGACATTAAAAAAGAATATTCATAAAAAGGAAATTGTTTCGGAACATACTACAACTACCTATCAATCTCAATTTGGTAGAATAGGAATGCAAATAAACGATACTTTGACTTATGAAGACTGGGTAGAAGTTTATAAAAAGCTCGTTTACTGGGAATTGGAATTGGCCGAAACAGATAACGGAATGGATGAAATGCTTCGGATGCAAAAAACGGATGCCAATAATACGTTTACAAAGTTTGTAAAAAAGAATTATGTCGACTGGTTTGAGCATCCCGAAAAAAGACCGTTGATGAGTCCCGATTTATTCAAAACAAAAGTTTTCCCGTTGCTTGATCAGGGCGAGAAAGTTTTTTTCATTCTGGTTGACAATTTCAGGTATGACCAATGGAAAGTGATTCGCGAATTACTGAATGACATTTATCAGGTTATTGAAGAAGAATTGTACTGTAGTATGCTTCCAACAGCTACGCAATATGCACGAAATGCCATTTTTTCAGGTCTTTTGCCATTACAAATTCAACAAATGTATCCCGAATTTTGGATAGAGGAAGAGGATGAAGAAGGCAAAAATCTTCATGAAAAAGACTTATTGCAAACTCAATTTGACCGTTTCCGAAAGAAATATACATTTTCGTACCACAAAGTGAGTGATTCTGCATCCTGCGAACGATTAATTGGGCAATTACCACGATTGGAAGTGAATAATTTGAATGTGTGTGTATTGAATTTCATCGATATGCTTTCGCATGCACGAACCGAATCGAAAATGATGCGTGAACTGGCAAACGATGAAGAAGCGTATCGTTCACTTACACTTTCGTGGTT
>JBMOHG010000165.1:0-6898 GCA_049317965.1 Paludibacter sp. | reverse complement strand
TAATACTACAAACAACAATTGCCATGAAAACTTCAATTAAATTTTTAGCCCTTTTATTTTCAATCAGTACATTAAGTATTGTTGCAAATGCACAGCAAGTGAATTCATTGTATTTTATGGAAAACAATCCAATGCGTCACAACCTTAATCCAGCTTTTCAGCCTCAAACTGATTATTATATTAGTTTGCCTTTTTTGGGAAGTACCCAATTGAATTATGGAAATAATTCTTTGACCATCAAAGATTTGATTTATAATTATAATGGTCAGACAGTTTCATTTCTTCATCCTACAGGCGGTGATTTGGATAAATTTTACAATACCCTGAAAACAACAGTTGATATGAATGGCGAAATGCATACCAATATTGTATCACTTGGGATGAATTATAAAAAAGCATACTGGAGTTTTTCAATATCAGAGAAAAATGAAGGTAGAATGGGTTTACCAAAAGATTTTTTCAGATTGTCACTTTATGGTGCATCAGATATTAATACCAAGGTTTTCGATTTCAAATCAATGGAAAATGATATTACCGCCTACACTGAATTCGCATTTGGTTATTCTAAGAAACTTGATGATAAATGGACTGTAGGAGGAAAAGTAAAATTGCTTATGGGTTTATCAGCAATTACTAATACAAATAATGAATTGAATTTGAATATCGGAGCTGATAATTGGAATTTGAAAGGAAGTGGAATAGCTAATATTGCTTGTCCTGCTCAAATTTGTGTTACAAATAACTTTAAATCAATGACACTACTTTTTCCATCGAGTGACATTAACTGGTTGAAACCATCGGGAATGGGTGCAGGCATTGATTTCGGAGTGAATTATAAATTGAATGAGGATTTTAATCTTTCGGCATCGTTAACCGATTTTGGTTTTATAAGATGGGGTGGAAATATTCAAAATATTGATTATAATGTTGATTATTCATTCGATGGTGTTGGAAAAGTTGATAAAGGAGCAAATTTCAATACAGTTCTGGATGTTTTTAATAAAATGATTTCAGGAAATAGTTTAGTAGATTCGTTATCAAAAGCATTTGAATCGTCGGCCAATTTGAAATATAATTCTAATTCATTTATAACTTCTACAACCGGGAAAATAAATATCGGAGCAGAATATAAAATGTATGATAATCACCTCAGTGTTGGATTAATATCTCGCACTTTATTACTTAAGAATTCACTAAGTGAAGAAATTACTGTTTCACTTAACGCCCGACCAACACAAAAATTTAATGCAACGTTTAGTTATTCATTATTTAATGGTCATTTATCAACTTTTGGTGCAGCTATTGGAATTAAAACCGGATTTGTACACTGGTTTATTTCAGGTGATTATATCCCATTTCAAAAGACATCATTATCTTTGAAAGACGTGAACAATACTTTACCAGATTTTAAAATTCCAATTCCAACTAACTCAAAAAACTTCAATTTAGCCCTTGGATTGAACATTGTATTTAATAATAAAACAAAAGATTTGGGTTTGATTAAAAAGTCTTATGGTGTTAAGAAAGAGTTTGTAAATTATAAAATAAAAAGAAGTGCTAAAGGTAAACCAAGAGATATGTTTTCTGGTTTGTATGGTGCAAAAATGTGATTGTGTTTGTTTTGTTTTAAACCCCGAAAAGGTGGAAAGTGTATATTGAGCTACATTTTTCACCTTTTTTTATTTATAAAATTAAACCAAATTATAATTGAAATTAAACTATTTTATTACAGTATAGTTCATTAATGGGTGTTTTTAAAAAATAGTTTGTAACTTTGTAGCCATGAATGATTTTATTTTTAGACTTTTCGAGTAAAAACTTCAATTAAAATCTTAATGTATTTGATTAATGAATGAGGATATTCTCATTTATAAATCATTTTATAAAGTCTTTTGGCTTTATATAAGTAGTTTATAATGTTTAATTTGACTTTACTAAAAATATATTGAACTAATATTCGAGAAACCATTGGGTTCATATATTTATAGAATAATAGATTAACAATATACATACGACCCCGATGGGGTCGAATTTCGAGATTTAATGTCGTTTTTTATAAATATACAATGCCTCTGACATTTGTAAAATGAATTATTGTAATTTAGAATTAAGATATAAGTATTATTCTTGATTTAATTTAGAACCGCAAAAAAATTTAAATAATATACCCAATGAAAAGAACACCGTTTTTTAACTTACTTGTTGGCATTTTTATTAGTTCTGTCACATTCTCATCGTGTATGACCGATGTTGACCTGACAAATCTGTCTTCGAAAGTGTTTTTGGATGAATCGCTCGTCATTCCAATAGGTAGTTCCAGTATTAGCATGGAAGAACTTTTAAAAACCATTGGCGATCAAAAAGTGATTGGCACTGCAGGAAATGAAATTTATTTTCAGAAATTGGATAGTACTTTCTTTAAGTTCAGGGATATAAATTTAAGTCAGAATAGTAAAGCACTTGATATTTCTTTACCACTTTCGACAAAAAATCAGGTTTTACCAGCCGGAATAATTATACCTACAGCTACCGATATACCCGAAACGATAAATTTAGGATTGAATACTGACCCGGCAAATGAGAAAATTGATAGTGTGAAGGTTGCAACAGCTTCTTTTAACATCGAAGTAACTATAAATAATGTGATTGGTTTAAATCCGACTAATCTTAAATTTTCACTTATATTTCAAGGTGGAAAAGTCAGAAAACTGGATGGTACTTCAAGCACCATTACTTTGTCGCCTAATGTGTTGGGCAAAGCAACCGGTACAATTAATAGTTTCATGCTGAATACCTCAGGATTATCAGGTATTCCTATACTTTTAAAAATGGATCCGATTTCCTCTACATTACCGGTAACCTTAAGTCCGACATCCGAAATAAAGATTAATCTCAAACTGAATACCTTGAAATATGATGTTGCTTATGGCTTCTTTCAGCCTTCTAACGTATCTTCCGATTCTGTCAGAATTCCCCTCGATCTTTCTTACATTCCGGATGCAGTATTAAAATTTAATAACCCCAGAGCTGTTATCAATATTGTGAGTAACATTGGCACTTATCTGGGCTTTAAAATTGATTATGTAAAGGCTTTTAATACTATTGATTCTGCCAACGTTATTAAAGCATCATTCAGTGGAAATGAATCAATTACCTACAACTTCAGAAAACCAAAAGCTGTGGGCGATACTATAATGAGCGAAATTATACTCGACAAAAACAATGGAGCCACCGATAAGCTTTTTTCATCGATTATTCCACCCAATGTGTTGAAATACAAGTTTAGTTCAAATGTAAACTTAGTAGAAGTGGCAAAAGACCCGGTAACTAATTTTATTACCCCGGATGCTTATATAAAAGCAATGATTAAAATTCAGATCCCATTCTATTTAAATGCCGGAAGTATTTATAAACCAACAAGTATTATAAATAATGTAAAGCAAAATATCGATTCTGTATTAAAAGGCATAACGGTTGATTCTGCTATTTTGGTATTGAAATTTACGAACAGTTTTCCTATAAAAGTGAACTGCAGAATGACATTGTGTAAATCGAGTGCGTTAAACGATACCATTGCAAACCCTTCTATTCAAACTTATTACAATTTGAAAGCTCCAATTGTAGATGCATCAACAGGATTGGTAAAATCGGATGGTATTTCGACAGAAACCCTTCAGATTAAATTAAATAAATACAGGATTGAAGAATTAAAGCAAACCAAATTTATAAGATGTTCGCTTATTATTGATGGCGAAAATACCGATGATGGTAAATCGACAAAACCAATACAAATTACAAAACAAAGTAAGTTTGAAGTTAAATTGGGTGTTTTTGTAAAAGGTAATCCAACTCAACTTTTTGTAAATAATTAATCAGTAGAAGTTATGAAGAAGCGTATTATTTGCAATTTTTTGATGCTTACAAGCTTATTTTTCAGTGGTTTTACTGCACAGGCTCAACAGGTAAATACAACTTATTTTATGGAGAATGTTCCGGTTCGTAATAAGTTGAACCCGGCATTTCAGCCCATTAGTAATTTCTATTTGGGATTTCCTGTATTGGGATATACTCAAATTGGCGTAGGAAACAACACAATCTCCATAAAAGATCTGATTTACAAACAAAATGGTCAGACAGTTTCGGTTTTCGAATCGGGTGCTAATAAAGATATACTTTATAATGCACTGAATGCAAATACATTGTTTGGATCCAATGCCGAATTGAATATATTGGATTTTGGTTTTCGGAAAAATGATAACTACTGGAGCTTTTCGATTACCGAAAAAATAGATGGGAATGTCAATTTGCCCAAAGATTTGATGAAGTTTTTGTTGTATGGTGCTCCAAATATCGATAATAACGTGTTTGATTTTAGGAATTTGAATGTTGATATAACTGCTTATACCGAGGCTGCATTGGGTTTTTCGAGAAATATAAATGATAAATGGTCGTTTGGGGCAAAGTTTAAATTTCTGTATGGTAATTTAAATGCAACTTCTAGCAATCAGAACATCGATTTACAACTAGGTATTGATAAATGGTCGTTAAATGGTAATGGTAATATTAATTATTCAGGACCAATTGTTGTGCAGGGAACGAATTTAAAAAACTTAAACTTTACGTATCCTGCTACTACTATGGGTTGGGCTAAGCCCTCGGGACTTGGTGGCGGAATTGATTTAGGACTTACCTACAAACCAATTGAAAGCCTGAGTTTTTCGGCAGCCATTACCGATTTGGGAATGATACGCTGGAATCAGAATATCAATAATCTAATTTATGAAGCAAATTTTTCTTTTGATGGTATAGGTAAATTGACTAATTATAAAAATAATAGTGCGCTGATTGATTCGATATTAACAACTATTGGTGATTCTATTTCGATGTCGTACAGTAATACAAGTTACAATACTTATACTAAAGCAAAATTGAATATGGGTGCAGAACTTCGGTTTTTTGATAATACATTAAGTCTGGGACTATTGTCGCGCACATTGCTTTATAAAAAGAACCTGTACGAAGAGCTTACCGCCTCTATAAATGCACGACCAGCCGATTGGTTTAATCTTTCGGCATCCTATTCGATAATGAATGGACGCATGAGTAATATTGGTGCCGGATTGGGTTTGCGAACCGGATTTATTCATTGGTTTGCTTCGGCCGATTATGTTCCATTAAATTACGCTCCACTGCCAATTAATTCGGTTAACTACCCGGTTCCTTATAACACAGCGGGTTTAAACCTGGCCATTGGTGTTAATTTTGTTTTTGGTAACGGAAAAGATGCCGATAAAGATGGAGTGCAGAATCGTTGGGATAAATGTCCCGAAACTGCCAAGGGAGTGATGGTTGATAAAAAAGGCTGCCCTATAGATACCGATGGTGACGGTGTTCCCGATTACCTGGATATGTGTTCGAATACGCCACTGGAGGCTTATAATAAAATAAATGCAAAAGGTTGTCCAATTGATACTGATCAGGATGGTGTTCCCGATTATATGGATAAATGTCCTAAAACGCCTATTAGCATGAGAGATTTTGTAAACGATGATGGTTGTACTACCGATTCGGATGGTGATGGTGTTAGCGATACTTTGGATAAATGTCCAAATACTCCGGCAATTGTGAAAGGATTGGTTACTGCCGATGGTTGTCCGAAAGATACTGATAAAGATGGTGTGTATGATTATTTGGATAAATGTGCCAATACGCCGGCTAATGCCAAAGTAGATTCTATCGGATGTCCGTTTGATTCAGATAAAGATGGCGTGGTTGATTATCTCGATAAATGTCCTGATACGCCAGCCGAATACCGTCGTCAGGTTGATAAAAACGGTTGTCATAAGGTAAAAACAATGATTGGCGATTTTGATGGTGAAGGTAAAACCAAAGCTACCAAAACTAATGCAATTGGTGAAATTAAAACCAAAGCAACAGCTGACGATTCGGATAGTGACGGAGTGGCCGATGCATTGGATAAATGCCCTAAAACGCCAGCCGAAGCACGTGGAAAAGTTGATGAAAAAGGTTGTCCACTCGATACCGATGGCGATGGAGTTTACGATTATCTCGACAAATGTCCTAAGGTTTCCGGTGTAGCATCGAATGGTGGTTGTCCCGAATTGAAAACAGACGACAAGCGATTATTCCAGAAAGCATTGCAAGGCATTCAGTTCGAAGCAGGCAGTGCAGCTATTCGACCAGTTTCATTGAATATACTTAATCAGGTGGCAGGAGTATTAATTGCCAATTCGACCTATCTGGTAGAAATACGCGGGCATACCGATAATGCAGGTACACCCGAAACGAATTTAATTTTGTCGCAAAAACGCGCCGAATCTGTAAAAAGATTCCTGATTTCAAAAGGAATTTCGGCCGATAGACTTACTACAAGTGGTTTCGGTGGTACAGTACCGTTAAGCGACAATAACACAGCAGCCGGTAAAGCCAAAAACAGAAGGGTAGAATTTATAGTTTCGTACAATGAAATAAGTTTCTAGAGAACTGGAGGGGGAGTTAATTTGAAAATTTGAAAATTTTTTAATTTGAAAATGAAAGAAGAATAAGAAACCCATCCCCCTACGGGTACTTCCCTTAAAAAGGGAAGAGCAGGAGTTCGAGTATTTGTTCGTAAAATAAGATTTTTGATTGTTCTATTTGTTATTAAATTATTTCTTGTATTTATTGCAAAACATTTTATTAGAAATAAACAAAATTGTTTACTGTGTTGTATCTTTGTTGAAAATATTTGACAACTATGAACTCAAACATTAGTATAATCAAAGGTATTCATCCGGTATAATACTGGAAAAAGAATTAAAAAATCGGAAATTACCAAAGAGAACATTTGCGCTTGATTATTAGCTTCGTAACCTCCCCAAAAATCTACCAGCCATGA
>JBMOHG010000164.1:0-6920 GCA_049317965.1 Paludibacter sp. | reverse complement strand
CCAATGGTTGTAATTTTTGAATTGAACAATACAAAATTTATGGCTTTAAATGGCGGACCGATGTACAAATTTTCGCCAGCAACTTCACAAGTTATTGAATGTAATACACAAAAAGAAATTGACCATTATTGGGAATTGTTAGGCAAAGAAGGAACTTATAACCAATGTGGTTGGCTCGATGATAAATTTGGTGTTTCATGGCAGATAGTTCCAACAATATTAGCACAATTAATAGCTGACCCTGAAAAATCACAACGAGTTGTTCAGGCATTTATGAAAATGAAAAAAATTGATATTGACACTTTAATTAATACTTAAACTTGTAAAAATATGGCACAAATAAATCCTTACATTCATTTTAATGGTAATGCAGAAGAAGCGTTTACCTTTTATAAATCAGTATTTGGCGGCGATTTCACAATGGTTATGCGTTTCAAAGATTTGAATATTCCAGAAAGCCCAATGACTGAAAGCGAATCAAATAAAATAATGCACATTGCCTTGCCCATTGGCAAACATGATGCATTAATGGGAAGCGACACACCCAGTGCTATGGGCGAACATAATGAAAATGAAACTAGAAGTAAAATTTCAATAAGTGCAGAAAGCAAAGAAGAAGCTGATAAATTATTTAGCGGACTTTCAGCAGATGGTCAAATTGAAATGCCAATTGCTGACAGTCCTTGGGGGTCTTATTTTGGTATGTTTAGAGACAAATATGGTATTGAATGGATAGTGGACTTTGACCCAAAGTTTAATGGGCAAAAATAACTGATGAAAAATAACTACCGCTAAAAAATATACAAACTATTGTGGTTTAGCTTGTTAGCTGTCTTTAGTGCTCGTCTCTGGTTTCGTTGCTTATGGATAAGGAATCGCCCTGTTATCCCTACCGGCGTGTAACCATGATCGTTGTGTGTAATCCAACATATACCCAAAACCATTGACTTAAGAAGCTAACGTTTGGAAGCAATTTTTTAGTTAAAATATAAGTCAAATGAAGATTTGTAACTATTACAATATCAAATAATAAAAAATGTTATGCGTCATACTTGGGCTAAATAGGAACTTCAAACTGACTGCATGAAATAGAAAGTAAAAAATGAAAAATAAAACAAAGATTACCATGACATTTACTGCAACTTTTTCACTTTTGTTTCTTAAAAACTGCGAAAACATTCAACCATGAATAAGAAAAATCATTTTCGTATCGTTTTGTTTTTATCGTTCCTCTGTATTTCAGGGTATGAATTAAAAGCTCAACTCAATTATAAAGTTTTGTTCCTTGGAAATAGTTATACTGGGGTTAATAATTTACCGCAAATTGTGCATGACGTTGCCTTGTCAGCTGGAGACACTTTAGTTTTTGATAGTTATACTCCCGGTGGATATCAATTAATAGATCATAGTAATGATGCGATCAGTCAAAATAAAATAATGACTGGTGGTTGGGATTATGTGGTTATCCAAGGACAAAGCCAAGAGCCTATTACCTTAAATAATCAATTTAACAGTGGTGGCTCAGCTTTATATAACCAGATAAAACAATATAATCCATGTGCGGTAACTGTGCCCTATATGACCTGGGGCAGAAAAAACGGAGATGCATCAAATTGTGCTACATTTCCTGTAATGTGTACTTATCAAGGTATGGACACTACCATAAGATCACGTTATTTAACACTTACTAATTTTATTAATAGCGAAGTATCTCCTGTATCAGTAGTTTGGAATTACCTGCGTCAAAATTATCCGGGCATTGAATTGTACCAGACAGACGAAAGTCACCCATCATTAGAAAGCTCTTATGCTGCTGCATGTTGCTTTTATGCAACACTTTTTAAAAAAGATCCTACATTGATTACTTTTGATTTTGGATTAAATGCAACCGATGCTTCAATTATAAGAAATGCAGCCAAAACAAAAGTGTTCGAAAGTTTACAGTTGTGGGATTTTAAGAAACTGCCTATTACTGACATTCGATACGAGATAGGTTCCGGTATTAATGAAGTACTTCTTCAATCTGTGAGCTTGGGTGTAAACCAAACCTGTTTATGGGATTTTGGAGATGGCGTTTCATATACCGCATCTTACGCACCACATTCCTATTTATCTAACGGAGCATACACGGTTACATTAACAACAACAACTTGCGATTTGCAAGGGTTGCATATCAGCATTGCAGATACTGTTATTCAATTCTGCAACCATACACCAACCATTAATACATCTCATCCATGGCTATGCAACTATGATACACTTTGGACGCAAACAGCGGATTCCTTTCAATGGTTTGCTTATGGAGTTCCTTTACCTGAAACCAATCAATTCTTAGCCAATTATTATCAATATAATATTTCGGGGTTTTCCGTTATTTCTAAAGTTAATGGATGTTCTGAATTATCCAAAACATTTACCGAGACTCCTCAATGGTCGGGTTATTACTTTGACGCAGCAGGATTAGGAAATCCTTGCATAGGAGATACGGTGCTATATGTTGTATTACATACAAACGGGTTCTTATCCGGTTTTGAAAATATACTATGGTATAAAAATGATACACTTTTACCATTAATGACTAATCAAGACACTTTACATATTTCTGACCCAGGAAAATATAAATGTAAAGTAATTAACCCAAATTCCAATTGCCCTTTAGATACTACCTCTTCCCTTATTGAATTTGATTGTGGAACAGTTGGTATTGCGGATAGAAGAAAGGATTTATTATGGAATGTTTTCCCAAATCCTGCAACGGAAACTATTACCATTAAATTAATGAATGACTTTATAATTGATCAAATTCAAATTTATGATATAATGGGACGTATAACTAAAGAGGTAGAAGCCCGAGCAAAAACGGAAATCAATATTGTTGATTTACCCTATGGGCTTTACTATATTCGACTGAAAAACAATAGTCAATTGGTTTTGAAATTTATAAAGCAATAGAAAACAAGTGTGACAGGGTGAATGAGCAGTAGCACGAACGCTTAACAGCACCAACAAGAAGTTGGCGGTTCTGTGGTTAAACGAAGCTTTGTGCTTCAAATCAAGTTCAGTGGCAGCAGACAGTTTTGTGCTTCCTAATTGCCAACTTCTAATAGCTGCCAACCGCTGTGCGTTATGTAATAGAACCGAACTGCAACCTTGATACGATAAATTAATTATAAATGGAAAAGATAATTACACTCGATAAATCAAATATTGATAAGGAACATATTTGTTGTGCGATTTCTGATAAGAAGTGCAAAGATAGCTATGAATTAAAAAAGGATTGGCTGAAGCAGGAGTTTGAAAATGGATATGTTTTTCGAAGGATTGATACAAGAGCAAAAGTATTTATTGAGTATGGTCCAGCGGAGAATGCTTGGATTCCTGTTGATGCTTCAAATTATTTGTTGATTAATTGTTTTTGGGTATCTGGACAATACAAAGGACAAGGGTACGCCAAAGAGTTATTAAGACTTGCGATTGAAGACGCTAAAAAACAAGGCAAAAACGGATTGGTAACAATTGTAGGAACAACCAAGTTTCATTTTATGAGTGATACCAAGTGGCTTTTAAAACAAGGATTTGAGACTTGTGAAAAATCATCGTCAGGTTTCAGTTTGCTTGTTAAAAAGATAAAACCCAATGCAGACAATCCAAAGTTTAAAGATTCGGTAAAAAGCGGCAAATGTGAAGATAAAATTGGTTTAGTGGTTTATTATTCAAATCGTTGTCCTTTTTCGGAATATCATGTAACCACTTCATTGACTGAAACAGCAGAGAAAAGGAAATTGCCATTAAAAATAATCAAATTGGATACGATGGAGAAAGCGCAATCTTCACCAACACCAGCGACAATTTTTAGTTTATTCTACAACGGAAAATTTGTGACTACAGATTTAAGTGTCTGTATGGATAGCAGATTTGATAAAGTGATTGAAAAATAAGAAATTAGAGTATTTTACCGGATATGAACTTATATTGAAAAAAGGTTAATTATTAAGGCGACAATTATGGATAATACAAGTATTGCCCCATGTGGTGTAATCTGTGATATTTGTCTGGGTTTTCAGCGATATAAAAATAAATGTGTGGGCTGTAACAATATTGGTAATAAGCCTTATCATTGTAAAGTTTGAAGCATAAAATCATGCGCCGAAAAGAAAGGCAATGAAAAATTACTTTGTTATGATTGTACTAAATTTCCTTGCAGGCGAATTAGAGATTTGGATAAGAGATATATATCAAAATATGGTGTAAGCTCAGTGCAGAACTTAAATAGAATAAAAGAAATTGGATTAATACAATTTATTGACATTGAGAAAGAAAAATGGAAATGTAGCAAGTGTGGCAAATTGTTATGTGTTCATAAAGAAGCTTGCTTAAATTGTGGCAGTAAGAATGAATATTATCCATATATTGACTAAAATTAAAATGCAAGAGCTCACAACACACGCTATATCCAATGATAAAGAAACAACTTTAAGAAAAATATTATATATGAGGACAATTACTATGTTTTTCTATTTGGTGCTTTCTGCTAATCTAGCTTTGGCTAACCTGAAATATCATCCTGTTAGCTTTATTCTTAGCACGGACAAAGAAAGCTATTTCGAAGGTGAAAAAATCACTTTTTTGATTACCATTACTAACAACGATAAAGAAAGGACGTTTCCTGTATTGTTGCCCCACACCCAAAATACAGGGCAAAAATTATTTTATTTAAACGCTTACGACAAGGCAAATAACACCCTTCTGCTAAGATATTCTGAAGATAGAATACTCAAAATGATGGTGCACGACACTGGAACTGTGAAAATCATTTACCTAAAACCACTCGAACAAGTTGTCGTCCCGATTTACCTCAATGATTTTGATAATTACTATAGTTATCACACTCAAAATGCTTCTCATCATAGTTTTGGGGTTCCACTATTTGCTGGGGTCTACAAAATTAATGTTAGCTACAACCCCAATGGTATTGCTTTTGGAGACAGCATTTATACATACTACGATGACTTTGACAAAAATATCCCCTATACAGGGAAACAACTAATGCCTCTAAATGGGCAAATTACCCAAATGATTTACCTAAAGATCAAGCGAGGTAACGATACAATTGTAACCATTGAACGGAAAAAGTATTTTATCAAAACAGATGGCCATCGTTTTTATTATTTATCAGAGAATTTACCCGAGATAACGACAGACACACGCTGCCATCACATCACTGACCTACCGCCCGATAGTTGTTCTTTAAAAAATGAATATTTCTATAGTCATTTTACCGATTTATATGCCGAATACATTGCACGTTTGGACGATGGAGATATAAGAGAATATCGGAAATTCTCTGATTGGTGCCCAAGTTATCTATATACAGAGCGATACAATGATTTCAAGCAAAAAACACACTATGAATTGCAATTACCCGACAAAAGATTTTACAGTGTTTCATATGGCCAACCAAGCGGTAGAGTGCACCAAGAGACTTATTGTTCAGCAGATGGTACGCTATGCAATGTAACTACATATATTTACGATAAAGAAGGTAAATTTAAAAGAAAAGAGTTTTCCCAGACACAACCCTGTATCGAAGTAGAAATTGATGGAAAGAAAAGGAGTGCAAAACGTGGAGTTAATCTTGAAGGACAATGAAAAGAACCACCGTTTATAACACAGGTTTGGTAAAAGTGGCGGTTCATTGCTCCGCAGACAGATTTGTGGCTAATCAAACATTGGTTCATCGCATCAACATTTGTGGTGAAAATCGCCACCTTCGTCAAGCCCGAAACCGTTATAGCCAATCCAACATATACCCAAAACCATTGACTTGTGAAGCTAACGTTAGAAGCATTTTTTTAGTTAAAATATAAGACAAATGAAGATTTGTAACTATAACAATATCAGTATAATAAAAAACGTTAATCGGAATGCATAAAAAGATAGTATTATTAATATTAATATCTTTGACTGTTTGCGGTACAGTTTATTCACAAGATTTTACTTTAAAATGTGGAGAAAAAATTGTTCCATGTGAAAATGGAAATAAGGATCATTTTGAAGCAGTTATTCATTTCCCATATATAGAGATAGATTCAACAAAACTGCCAAAAACAATTCACGAATCTGCAAGAAATTATTTATTTAATAGACTTGGAGTTTCTTTTTATACAAAAGTATATTATTATTCAAGTCAAGATGTGAACTATAAGTCAAAGATATATAAGTTTAACGGTTTTCCAAATCCAAAGCTTGATATGAGAACAAAATATGCGATTCAATATTTTTTTACCATACAAGATTGCATGAGATATTATTTTACTATTGTTTTTGATAAGAATGGAAGAGTAATATCTAAAGCACAAATACCAAATTTTAAAAAGAATATACAATTCGACAAAATAATTAGTATATGTGATGCAAAAATAATTTCGGAACAAGACAAGTTATTCTTAGGTGAAATAAAAAATATTTCTTTGGAATACTATGATTTAATAAATTCTTTTATTTGGAGAGTTGAAAAGCCATCTGTTAAAGGGAAAAAGCCACGTGAAGAAATTCATAGATTTATTATTTTAAACGCAAATACTGGACGAGTAATAAAAAGAGAGACAGAATCATGGATTTCAGCTTGTGAAGGAAATTTATTCTAATAACAAAATAAAGCACTAACTATAACCGCAATTTACTTCAAGCTGGTTTTAACAACAAAGTGAAATGAACAACATTAATAAATGTAGCAGTAAACTGAAAGGAAAATAAGTCTCTATTCCCCAAATTTAGAATAAAGCAATACGTTTATAATTATAAATTGATTACTACTTAACGATAGATTTATAGTAAAAACAACAGTATTGGACATTTACTTTTGATCACTAGTGTCCGGTTATAAATCAAAGATAGTCAATTGATTATAATCAACAGTC